>NZ_JAMYLG010000037.1:0-51960 GCF_040317865.1 Mesorhizobium sp. M1365 | reverse complement strand
CCGGCCTCGAGCCCGATCCGCTCGATGCGCAAGGCGGGACCTTTCAGAACCGCGGTGAGGTCGTCGGGGTGGCTGACCACCTTGACCTCGCGGCAGATCTTGCCAGTTTCATCGACAATGCAAACGGCGGTCTCTTTTACCGAGATATCCAATCCGGCATAATGCTTCATGCTGCGTTTCCTTTCCTGATGCTTGTGGCTGTAGCTGCAGACCACGTTCTATCATCAGCTCGGAGCGCAGCACCTCCGTCCATCACCGTCAAAGATGGGGCTCAAGCCGAATATCCCATCTGATTCAGGCTCCTGGGTGGGCGAGCGGACCGTGATGCAGGAAGCGCTGTTCTACGAGTTCAGCATCGAACGTCACGTTGCCATCAGACCATCTGCTTCGCTCGATTCACCGGTTCGTCGACCTGTCCGAACTGCGCTCGCATCTCCGGCCGTTCTATAACGAGACGGCCGGCCCTCGATCGATCCAGAACTGATGATCCGAATGCTGATCGTCGGCTCGGCATCCGCTCCGAGCGCCGGCTCTGGGAGGAAGTACATCTGAATCTCGCCTATCGCTGGTTTTGCCGGCTTGGCCTGGAGGGTGATGGCCCGGACCATTCCACTTTCTCCAAGAACCGGCACGGCCGCTTTCGCGACAGCGATCGGCTGCGCGAGTTGTTCGAGACTACGGTCCGCCGCTGCATCGAAGAAGATCTAGTCGGCAACGAGGGCTTCGCCGTCTATGCCAGCCTCATCAGAGCGGACGCGAACAAGCAGCGCTCAGCCGATGGATCGGAGCAGGTCGACTGGGAGACGATGGCGGCACACGCCGCTCGGTACAGGAGTATCTCGACACGTTGGACGATGCAGCGTGGGGTGCAGACCGTCACGCCGTCGCGGAGAGAAAAGGCACTCCTATCGGCCGCATTCTCACCGGGCAGGCTTTCGCCGGGATCGCTGTGGCATTGCAAAATTGGTATACTCTGTTTTCCCCACTGCCGATGCGGCCTCCCACTCGGAACCTTTGACGGCGTCAGGGCGAAAAGGAATGCGACGCTTCTTAAGCGTGTAAACCGGATCGTGCGGATGCGGTGCTCCAATAGGCTGTCGCTTGCCGAACCGTTCTGCTTCAACGACCGCTGGTGGGATCTGCTCTTCGAGCCAATCGTAGACCACTGTCCGTTCGGCAATCCGCCACTCCCCCTCCCTCTTGTGAAACAGATCGCAGTATCGGCCGCAGAGGAGCGCCTGGCGTACTTCTCCGTCGTTGTCCAGTCCGCGTTGCAGCGCGGTGAAATAGCTCTCGACCGCAGCCTCTGCCGAGCTGATGAATTCGATCAGGACGTTCGTGATCTGATGGATGTTGCGGGGTCCGCTCTTGAAGACGCTGAGCGCAAACCGGATGAAGCCCTCTGCCGAGCCGCAATTGGCCCGGTGATTGTCATGCGCATCGGGCCAGTACGCGCTGCGGAGCGCCGCTTCATCCGCGCGGCAGTACCGATAGAGGCAGTCGCGGATCGCCTCACGGTCAAGTAGTTCGGCAATTTTTTTCGCCTGGTCCATCGGCTCTGTCCCAATTCTGTGATTGGAGAGGTGTTTCGCCAACCCGCGTCCTGCAGTTTGCGCATCAGAGCACAGATGCCCCCCTGCGCAGTTGGATGAGGACGGTGCCGGGACAGGGATCGCGCGCCGTCCTTTCCCAGTGTGCGGCCACATGGTCGATCCCATTCAAGCCAGCCAGACTCTCGACTTGAATGACGTCCTATTCAACCGCGCAGCCGGTGTACGGTCGAGTTCCAGCGCCCGTTCGGGGCAGGATCGCGCGCCTCGCGATGCAGGCAGCTCCTCCCCTTCCGCAACTTCAATGTCACCGGGTAGGATGTAACCCTCGTCATCAAGCTTGAAGATGTCGGGCGCTTGCGCCGCGCATCGCGCGTGACCTTGGCATTTGGAATTTTGGACGATGATGCGCATGGCGCTGCCTCCATTGTCTGTGCCCCGGCTCGGGGCGGGCCTAAGACCAGTCCAAGATCAAATTTTCGATCCCGAACACATGGCCGCCAGTGGTTATGGGTGCCGTACCCCTCTTGATCCTGAAAGCCGGGATGCGCGCCAGCCACTCCTCCAGGCCAATGACAATCTCCCGCCGGGCAAGGTGTGAGCCAAGGCAACGGTGGGGACCATAGCCAAAGGCGGCGTGGCGGTTGTCCTCCCGCTCCAAATCGATCTTGTTGGGGCATTCGAATTCCGCCGGGTCACGATTGGCAATCATCGTGGCGCAGGAAACATAGTCCCCCTTCCGGATGGGCGCGCCTTCGAAGTCGATATCTTTCGTTGCCACGCGGATCAACTGAACGGTCGGATAGACGCGCAGCAATTCTTCGGCCGCGAGCACGATCCGTTCCGGTTCGCTCCGCAGCAATTGCTGATCTTTGAGGTTGCGCGCGAGGTAGGCCAAGTCAAAGCCTATAGCTGCTGCGACCGTGTCGAGCCCGGCGACGAAGACAAGCACGCCGATGCCGCGGACTTGCGTGTCCGTCAGCCGGCGGCCCTCGACCTGTGCCTGCACGATGAAGGTCATGAAATCGTCAACGGCGTCCTCGCGGCGCATGGCTGCAAGTTCGTCGATGAACGCCACGATCGTCCGGGCCGCCGCCGGGCGTTTCACATCGTCACCGTGGAGCAGGTCTTTCCCCCAGCCGACAAATGTGTCGAGTCGGTCATCCGGCAGCCCCAGAAAGCGAAGGAAGATGCTGACTGCGAAAGGAAATGCAAAATCGTTCATGACGTCGCAGCTTGTGCCCGACGCGGCGATCCTTTCGATCAGCTCGATCGCCCGTTCGCGGACAGCCGGTTCCAAAGCCATCACCCGCTTTGGCGAAAGCAGCGGATTGAGTAGCGAGCGAAAGACGCCATGGGCAGGCGGATCCAGTTCAAGCGGGATCATCGGCCAGTTTTCGCCAAGCGCGGACGCGAAGATGCTGCGATGGCTCGAAAACGTTTCGGCATCCTGCAGCACCCGGCGCTGGTCACTGGCGCGAGTGATGACCCAGGTACCCCGCCCATCGCGCGTGTTGCAGGGCGAATAGAAGATCGGCGGCCCGGCATGTACGCAAGCGACGGCTGCTTGCGGATCCCCGTTGGGCGTCGGTGACATCCCTGGTGACGTAAACAGGCTGAAGTCCCTCACCATTTCGGGCGGGACGTGATCTGGAACGGGATTGGTCGCCATTTTGCTTTCTCTACATCAGGCGTTCATGCGCTCGATTGAGGTTGCACTCTGTTCATAGAGTCGATTACCAGCATGGATACGTCCCGGCTTCAGGCGCTTGATATTCTGTTGCGCGACACAGCCCACCTGCGTACCAGAGCGGATGAGATCGGTTGCGAATTCAATCAGAAGGGGCATCTCGTCGCGCTGCGGTCGTAAAGCATAGCCGCCGCTTATCCCCGTTAGGGTTGAGAGACTGGTCAATCACCGCAGAGCTCGTTAGGCACTGCTGACGCCCCGCTGATAAAATTGTTGAAGCAAGTCGCGTGCCGGATAGGCGTACCGATGGCGCTGCATCAAGCGACGCCCAGCCTGCACTGGGCCCGCCGCCGCTAAGTTTGATGACCATCTGTCCATCATTCTTAGGACAACGTCCGACAACCGACATCCACGGTCGGTTTTGTCGAGTCCGCGACACCGGGCTGTTCAGCCTGGCTCCTGCTGCACTGGATTTAAGCCATTGCGTCGATCGCCTGGCGGGTGATGGCGAGCACACCATCCGGAGATGAATGAGGAAAAGATCAGCGGGCTGCAAGAGGTCGAGGTTCGCGATGCCAAGGGCAAGCCTGAGACGCGGTCGAGATCAAATACCGCCGCATCCATGTCCTGCCGCCGATCGGCAAACAGAAGCGCTATCCCGCGCTCGACCTCACGTGCTGTACGCCCAGGAGCGTGAGGAACCAAAGCATCGCCAAGGAACGGCTGGAAGCTGATCACCAACTGACCGTGCATTCCCACGACGATGCCATCGCGAAGCTCGACTGGTAGGCCATGCGCTGGAAGATCGAGACCTTCCAGAAAATCCTGAAATCCGGTTGCACAGCCGAAGAGGCACGGCTGCGGTTGGATGGGCTCAGGCGGACATTATGCGTTTTATCTTTTCTCGCCTTTGGCTGAAGGGATGGGCCGCTCAGGCGAGGGCCATGGATTCCAGATCAGATGGGAAATCGGTCAGCTTTCGGTAGCCATCAGCCGTGATCAGAACGGTGTCGGAATGGCGGTAGCCACCTTGGCGCCAGTAGATGCCCGGTTCGACACTGATGACCATGTTCTCTTGCAAGATGTCGTCGCTTCCCTCGGCAAGCCACGGTCCTTCGTGCCCGCTCATGCCGATACCGTGACCGTCCGGTGCAACAGGTTTCCGCCGAATCCTTCGGGACGCAGGAACAATATAACCTTGTGATCGACCTCATGGGTGCTGACGTGTATCAAGGGACGCTCGTCTGGTCACAGATTGAGACCGAAGATAGGAATCAGCAACTGCAGCCAAGCATCCCTGCCCGGCCGGACAAGAGGGACTTCCAGGCCTGCGCAGGACCAAGGGCGGGATCGCGAGCGGCGCGGTTGAGCGCAAGCCTCAGCGGCTCGCCCGATCTGCGAGCTGGGCTTTGATTTCCTTTCTTCTTGAACTCCGCTCATTCTGCCGCTATATTGCGTCAGAATCATTGGCGTCGAGACGAGGTCTGAGCCATGGGCGTGGCCCAATATGCGGATAACGGGATTTTCGCCCCGCGCCGGATTGCGGAAGCCTTCCGGACGACGAGCGAGGAGATCGCTCGCACGGCCGGGCTGGGCAAGGACGCGATCCAGCGCAAGGATCGGGTCCGGTCGGACAAGACCCAGCGGCGCTTGCGCGAGATGATCGAGATCATCAACAAGGTCGAGCCGCGCTTCGGTTCGGCGCTGATGGCCTATGCCTGGTATCGCTCGGAGCCGCTGCCAGGATTTTCCGGTCAGACGGCGATGCAGCTCGTGCGCAGCGGTCGGGCCGACGACGTGCTCGACTATATCGATGCGGTCGATTCCGGCGTGCACGCCTGACCCTGCGCATGCGTTATGACGGCAAGCTCTATCGGACATTGAACCCGATATATGCCCGCGAGCCGCTGTCGGGACGTGGCGCCGAGCTCTATGGCGGCCGGTTCAATCCTAAGGGCCTGCCGGCGCTCTACACATCTCCGTCCGTTATGACGGCGCTGCGGGAATCCAACCAGGTCGGCAACCTCCAGCCGACAACGCTCGTCTCCTATGACGCCGACCTCGACAACATTTTCGATTGCAGAGACGCGGCCGCGCTTGCGGCCGAAGGAATGGACGCCGCGACCCTCGCCGACATGACATGGCGTGATCAAATGAAGGCGAGCGGCGAGGCGAAGACGCAGGCTTTTGCCCGGCGCCTGATTGGCGCCGGCTACAACGGCCTCCTTGTCCGAAGCTTTGCTGCCGGTGCGACTGCCGAGGATATGAACCTCGTGCTGTGGAGGTGGTCCGACATTCCCCCGGCCCGTCTCATCCTGATCGACGACGAGAACCGCCTCTCGCGATAGAGCGCCTATGCGGCGATCCGGTGGCCCAGGTTGCCGCTGTCATCGCGAGATCCGCCTCGATCTCCGCGAGCTGACGGCTCTTCTCGGAAAATTCGCCGGCGAAGGCGAAATTGCCGCCATCGCGACTGGTAGGTACTTGGGGCTGCTCGAGCGAAGCATAGACCTTGCCTTGGCGGCCTTGTACCGCTGGCGAAAGCCAGTCTTGATCGAACTCGATCCCGTTCTCGATCCGTGTGAGGCGGCTTTCGCCTTCCTCCGGGCCGAAGCAGCTTTCGAAATCATTGCATTCCCGGCAACTGGGGGCGGTGCATAGCGAAAAACCTTCGGCCGCGCAGAGCTTCCGGTATTTCTTCCATTCCATGTTTTGGGCGTTGCCGGGCGCCAGCGTCGGAAAATGCGTGGCAAGCAGGCGGCTGAACTCGGCCCGATTAAGGCCAAGATTCTCCCAGACATGGTCAGCAGCCGTCCATGCTGATCAGCGTGCGGCCTATGCCAGTGAGTCGAGGCGATGGAGGGGTTCGCGAACAGCTCGTCCTCCGATATCGGCGGCCCGGCATTCTTCATCGGCAGGATCATGTCCGGCCTGGCAGTGACGATCGCCTCCTCGGACATCTGCTGTAGCCGGAGAAACACTCGACCGCATTGACAGCTTGATGATGCCGTCGCCTGCTGTGTCGCTGCTCGCGGCAAAGATCTTGCCGTCTTGCGCCGACAGCAGGAACAGGATGCGCTTGCGTTCCTTGATTGCTGCGGTCTGCTTTTCGGCTGCCTTCAGCTTTGCATCCATCTCGAGCGCCAACTTTTCGGCCTTTGGCATCGACGCCGAGCGCCTGGCAGACGACGCGCATCATTCAAGGACCCCTTTATGGCGGTGGTGCCCGGGCAGCTCGATGAAGGGCCCGTTCGATTTCGTCAACACATCGACCGCTTCCTTCGCGCCTTGCCATGCAAGGCCCGAATGTTGGACGGACTGACCGACAGAACACCCTGCGCCGACAGCTGACGCATGTAGCCGACATCGGGCACCTTCAGCGCGGCTTTCGGGTAGTAGCTCGTCGACTTGCGAGCGACGAGATGACTTTCCTCTAAGCGCGTAGACGATTCTCGGTGATCGAGCCGCCTATCGAGCGATCCGTGACAGATCGTACGTGACAGATCGTAAAGGACAGCTACGCCCTCATAGGCCTCGGCAGGCAAAGCGACGGCCAGCAGAACGAAGAGCACCGGCGCAAGCGCCGAGCGAAAACGGAAAACAACGTGCATTGGATCTTACCTCATGCAGCGGTCGGACCGGGAATGCGTGGCAGGTTCTCGGCAAGGAACCGCCAGTCGCCACGCTCGCGTTCGCCTTCCTTGCGCGTGCCGAAGAACTGGATGATCATCTTGCCGTCGGCGCCATAGGCTTCGAGAGACGTGACGTGACCGTCCCTCGTCGGCTTGCGCACGGCCCAGACCTCGCGGATGTGATGGGTCCTAAGATGCAGGTGGAAGGTTTCGTCGAGCACATTGATCCGCGGCCCGATCTGCTTGACCGACTTGATCGGGCCGGAATGGATCTGGACGCAGCCACGATTGCCGACAAAGCACATGATCGGCATCTCGTCTTCGGCCGCGTGTTGGAACAGGGTGCCAACGGCATCATTGTCGAGCAGCCAGGCGTAGTCCTCGCCGGCCATACGCATCGCCTGGCAGCGGCTGAGCTTGAGTGTTTTCAACATATCGTAGAACTGATGCACGTCGCTCAGCCGACTCCAGTGCTCGCGTAGGTCCTCGACCGTGGCGGCTTGGTCCGGACTCACTGCGTTATCGCCCGCACCGCTCGCCTTGACCGATATGATCGGCTCCTGGTCCGAGGATTCGAGCTCTGCCACCAGCTTCTGATAGGCGTAGAGGTTTGAGGCGGGCCTGAGATGCACCTTGTGCACCGCCTCGCCGGTGGCATCAAAGAATTGCAGGCTGCGGCGGATGTGGTCGCCATCGCGCTTCTCGACGGCGAAGCCATACGCCCACACTTTCGGGAAGATGCGCAGGTCGATGTCGTCGCCGAGCACCATGGCATGCTGGTTGCCGGTGACCACTTTGTCGTAGACGCCGATCTTTTCGTGCACGGCACTATCATTGCGGGTCAGCGCCATCACCTCGCCGACCGCTTCGAGGCCGGTCAGCAGATCACTGACGCGCGGCTCGATGCGCACCGATCCGTGACCGCAATGCGCCGCGACCAGTTCCGCTTCCGAAACGCCCAGTCGGGCGGCGAGATCGTGCTCGCGTATCTTCGGATTGTCTTCCCACGCCCGCCGGATTTCGTCCGGCGACGGTTTCTCGCGCTGGTCCATGTCTTACCCCTGCTTCCACCTACGTGTTGAGGATCAGCTGCCCTGCCGGGGGATCTTCAGCCGATAGGGCGCGCCGTAATCCTCGATCCCGATCTGGTGCTCGCCCAAGAACAGAGTGTCGCTGGAGAGCGAGCGCACGTCGACGGCACTCGCCCGAAACCGGGCGTGCTGTCTGAGCGGCGAGACCCGAGTGACACGAACAGGCACATGCCGATCGGATCCCATCAAGCCGGTCGGCGGCCACTGGGCGGTGGTGAGCGATTGTGGATGTCGACGCCAATCGGCCAATCAGGCATTCGGATGCCACGGCGGCGCTGCTTTGCCAAAGAAAGCGTATCTGACCCAGACCTGACATGTTGCTCCCTTCCTTCGCCCCATCGATCGCGAGGGCACCCACGACATGATTGTGGATCGGCAGTCTCTTTCCGCCTCGCCAAATGACTGTCAAAAGCCGTGCCAATTGCGCCGAAGCAAGCTCAGAAGAAGTCTTTTGTACGATGGTCATTGGTTTAATGTGAGTTCAGCCAAGAACTCAGCCCTAACACCCCGTGTGGCGGACTCGACAAACCCGACAGTACGTGTCGGTTGGCCGACACCTTCCCAGCCGGCTCACCAGAACCACAGCAGTGTCAGAGATGTCGCGCTGTGTTGAAACGGTTTTTTGCTTTGGCACGGTGCATGCAACGTGATGCGCAAGCAGGAGAATGGAGCCATGATTACGCTCACCGACAACGCTGTTGCCGCCGTCAAGACTGCGCTTTCCCGCGCCAGCGAGCCGGCGGAAGGCTTTCGCATCATGGTCCAGGCCGGCGGCTGCGCCGGCTTCAAATACTTAATGGGCCTGGAGAGCGTGTCGCGCGAGGGCGACGCGATCACTGAGACAGATGGGATCAAGCTGTTCGTGGACGCGGGCTCCCAACCCCATGTCGCCGGTATGACCGTCGACTTCGTCACCGGGCTCGAATCTTCCGGCTTTGTCTTCGACAACCCCAACGCGCGCGAGAAGTGCGGCTGCGGCAAGTCCTTTAGTTGATCGCCCGAAGCGCCTGCGCGGGTCCATGAAGCGATTGCCGCCGATGGACTCATTGCGGCAGAGGAGGCTTATATGGCCAGCACAACAGATGTCCCCGTCCTCAAGAACAAGGCAAGGTCGAAGCCGATCTTGGGACAGGCAATCGCTTCCGGTAGGATGCAAAGAACGTCGCCTCCCGAAACAGTTCGGTTCCTGGTGGCACCCGAGCTGCTGGCCGTCAAATCGCGCCGCTGCGCCAAATTCGGCTTATCAATAACGTTGTCGCGTTCGGGCGTCCTTACCTGCGGGCTGACGGCGGCGACTGCGAACTTGTCCATGTCGACGCCGATCCGTCTACTTCAAACTGTCGGGCGTCTGCGCCGGCTGCCGGTTCGGGACCATCATCATCAACCGCATGCGCCAGAGGCTCAATGAGGCGGTCTCGCGCTCGCGTCATTCTGATCAACTGAGGATCGCACCTATGAAGCCTGTCTATCTCGACAACAACGCAACCACACGGGTCGATCCTGAGGTCGTGCAAGCGATGTTGCCGTTCTTTACGGATCAATTCGGCAACCCTTCGTCGGCGCACGCTTTTGGCGGCTCAGTCAGTGCGGCGGTGAGAAAGGCGCGGAGGCAGTTGCAAGCGCTGATCGGCGCGGAGTTCGACGATGAGATCACCTTCACCTCGGGTGGGACAGAAAGCGACAATGCCGCGCTTCTTTCGGCGCTCGAGGCGGCCCCTAACCGAACCGAGATCGTGACGTCCGCGGTCGAGCATCCCGCCGTGCTGACGCTCTGCGCGCATCTTGAGAACACCCGCCGCGTCAAAGTGCACAGGATCTCAGTGGATTGCCGTGGCCGGCTCGACCTCGACGCCTATATGGCTGCCCTCACCCCACAGGTGGCAATCGTCTCGATAATGTGGGCGAACAACGAGACTGGTGTGATCTTCCCCGTGGCCAGGCTTGCCGAGTTGGCCAAGGAAGTGGGCGCCCTTTTCCATACCGATGCTGTGCAGGCGGTCGGCAAGCTTCCGATGGACCTGAAGTCGACCGCAATCGACATGCTGTCGCTCTCCGGCCACAAGCTGCACGGGCCGAAAGGGATCGGCGCGCTTTTCGTAAAACGTGGCGTCAACTTCTACGCGCTGATCAAGGGAGGGCACCAAGAGTACGATCGGCGTGCGGGCACCGAAAATACGCCCGGCATAGTCGGGCTCGGCATGGCGGCCGAACTCGCCTCGAAATTCATGGACGACGAGAGCACACGGGTAAAGTCGCTCCGCGATCGCCTTGAGAACGGGGTTCTCCAGCGCATCCCGAACACCTTTGTCACTGGCGACACGCTGGAGAGGTTGCCTAACACCGCAAACATCGCCTTCGAATCTATCCAAGGGGATGCAATCCAAATTCTCCTCAGCCGCGTGGGTATCGCCTGTTCGGCCGGCTCCGCCTGCAGCTCCGGCTCCCTGGAGTCGAGCCATGTCTTGAGGGCGATGAACATGCCACATGGGGCAGTCCGCTTTTCCTTCGCGCGCGACAACGGCGAAGCGGACGTCGACCGGGTGCTCGAGGTCATGCCCGCAATCGTGGAGAGGCTGCGTGGCGTTCGCAATTCCGGGCCGGGCAAGCGAAGTGCCGAAGACCTTCAATTCGGTCTATGCTCCCGCGCCGGAAGAACCGGTAGTCGCTCATGAGCCGTCAGGTCTTTCTCAACGATACGACCTTGCGCGATGGCGAGCAGGCACCAGGCATCACCTTTACGACGACGGAAAAGCTGGAGATCGCCGAGTCTCTTGCGGCGGCCGGCGTCACAGAGATCGAGATCGGCACGCCGGTCATGGGCGCCGACGAGATCGAAACAATTCGCGCCGTGGTCGCGCGGTGTCTCCCGGTTCGGCTCATGGCCTGGTGCCGGATGACGTCGCTGGATCTCGATGCAGCGATCGAGAGCGGCGTCCACGCCGTCAGTCTATCGCTGCCTGCGTCGGACATCCAACTTGCCGCCGAGCTCGGCCTCGATAAGGCGGGAGCGCTCCAGGTCATCGAACATATGGTCAGGCGCGCAGCCGCCGCCGGCTTCTTCGTCGCGGTGGGCTGCGAGGATGCCTCGCGGGCCAATCGGGATCATCTCGCCCGCGTCATCGAGACGGCTGCACGCGCCGGCGCAAGCCGCGTCAGGCTAGCCGACACAGTCGGCGTTCTCGATGCGTTTTCGACCTTCGAACTTGTCGCCCAGCTCGTGGCGCAGTCTCCAATCGACCTTGAATTTCATGCCCACAACGATCTCGGACTTGCTGCCGCCAACACGCTGGCCGCGATCCGCGCAGGCGCGCGCCATGGCTCCGTCACCGTCCTGGGGCTCGGCGAGCGTGCGGGCAATGCCGCGCTGGAAGAGGTGGCCGCCGCGATGGCGGTCCTCGACCGCGCGGATACCGGCATTGAGCTGACCGCATTGCCCGACCTCGCTGCCCAGGTGGCTTGGGCCGCCCGCCGGCAGACCGCGGCCACTAAGCCGGTCGTCGGCGCCGATGTTTTCACCCACGAATCCGGCATTCACGTCGCAGGGCTGCTGAAGGACTCGCGTACTTATCAGGGGCTCGATCCGGCTCTCGTGGGCCGCTGCCGGCGTATGGTCATCGGCAAGCATTCCGGCGCCACTGCGATTGCCCATGTGCTGAGCGAAAGCGGCCGCGATCTCGACCCGGATCTAGCAGCCGCGATGGTGGCCCCCGTCCGGCGCGAGGCGGCCGAGACCAAATCGACCGTCACTGCAACTCAACTGGTCGAGCTCTACGATGGAATGTGCAGCGAGGCATCCCTCGCGGAGCTGTGCGGGTCCAGGTCAGCCGTGCGCGAGCGCACCGACACCACAGTTTTCCGACCAGGGAGAATGCAATGAATTGTTCCGCTGACAGCCGCCCCATCGATGTCACCGACATCCTCGCACGACTGAAGCGCCTGTCGGCCGCGGAGGAGTTCTTCGCAGTCCTTGGCGTCTCCTATGATCCGAAGGTGCTGAATGTCTCGCGGCTCCATATCATGAAGCGCGTGGGCCAATACCTTGCCGAAGAAGATTTCTCCGGTCTGCCCGACCAGGTGATTGCCGCGCGGGTGCGCGCGACGCTCGAACGCGCTTACGAGGACTTCGCGGTTTCCTCGCCGCTCACCCATCGGGTCTTCAAGGTGCTCAAAGACCACGATCCGAACAAACCTGCCACGCCGGGCCGCACCTTTGTCCCGTTCGACTCCGTACTGAAGCGGTTCGGACAGGAATGACCGCGACACGGGTTGCGACGCGACAATGTCGAGAAGCCGACAAATCCGGTCATCACCACGGCGCCCTCAGAAGCAACCAAGCGAAGTTCTAGGAATTGGGGGCAGCGCAAAACAGTTGGCACGAATGATGCGCACCAAAGAGATAACCGCCAAGCCCGCATCCGGACAGGAGCCTGGAGAAACCGCCAATGCACATTGTAATCTGCATCAAGCAGGTGCCGGACTCGGCACAGATAAGGGTCCATCCGGTGACGAACACGATCATGCGCCAGGGTGTTCCGACCATCATCAACCCTTACGACCTGTTCGCCCTCGAAGAAGCCCTCAGACTGCGCGACGCCTATGGTGGCGAAGTCACCGTGCTCACTATGGGTCCGCCCATGGCAGAGGACGCGCTGCGCAAGGCGCTCGGTTACGGCGCCGACCGAGCGGTGCTCTTGACCGACCGCTATTTTGCCGGCTCCGACACGCTGGCGACCTCGTTCGCCCTTTCCCAGGCAATCGCGAAGGTTGGCGAGACGTTCGGCACGCCAGACCTCGTCTTCACCGGCAAGCAGACGATCGATGGCGACACCGCCCAGGTCGGGCCCGGCATCGCCAAGCGCCTCGGACTCCTGCAGTTGACCTATGTCGCGAAGATCGCCTCTATTGACCTTGGTGCGCGCGAGATCAAGGCTGAGCGCCGCTCCGAAGGCGGCACACAGATGCTGAAGAGCAGGCTCCCTTGCCTGATCACCATGCTGGAAGGCACAAACGAGATCCGCCGGGGCTCGATCCAGGACGCCCTGTGCGCTGCGCGCAGCCAGGTCTTGAAATGGAGTGCCGCCGACGCCGGCATTGAGGATCTCACCAAATGCGGCCTGCGCGGTTCACCGACGGTCGTCAAGCGCGTTTTCGCCCCTCCTGCGCGGGCGGAAAAGGCGGCAAAAATCGACACCGCCGAGATGGCCTTGCGCGATGTCGCTGACGAACTCATCACGGCAATTTTCACCCGCCAGCCGGCATTGGAACATGAGCTCGCCTTCAACGGCGGCGCGTGAGAGGGCAAGGAGCAGACGATGTCGACCGCGAACCGAGAAACCCCTCGCCCTGCCGCCGGCCGTGCCGGCATAAAGAAGGAGCTGCCCGCGCATTTCAAGGACTACCGGCACGTTTGGGTTTTCATCGAGCTCGAACGCGGCCAGGTCCATCCCGTATCATTCGAACTGCTCGGCGAAGGCCGCAAGTTAGCAGACAAGCTTCAGGTCCAGCTTGCGGGCGTCGTGCTTGGACCGCCGGGAGAGGCCATCGGGAACGCCGTTGCCGAAGCGTTCGCTTATGGCGCCGACCTTGTCTACATCGTCGAGGCGCCGCTGCTCGCCGACTATCGGAACGAGCCATTCACCAAGGCGATGACGGATCTGGTCGATACCCACAAACCCGAGATCCTTCTTCTCGGTGCCACCACACTCGGCAGGGATCTTGCCGGCTCCGTGGCGACGACCTTGCAGACAGGGCTCACGGCCGACTGCACCGAACTCGATGTGGATACCGACGGTTCGCTCGCCGCCACCCGTCCGACTTTCGGCGGTTCCCTGTTGTGCACGATCTATACGCTCAATTTCCGACCCCAGATGGCGACAGTGCGACCGAGGGTCATGCCCATGCCGCAGCGGGCGGATAAACCGGTCGGGCGTGTCATCCGGCACAAGCTCTCGGTAGCCGAGGACGAGATCGTTACCAAAGTCCTCGGCTTCCTGCCGGATAGTCAGTCGGCAAAGGCAAATCTTGCCTACGCCGACGTCGTGGTTGCGGGAGGCCTCGGTCTTGGCGCGGCGGAGAACCTGCAACTTGTGAAGAATCTCGCGCGGGCAATTGGTGCCGAGCATGGCTGTTCGCGCCCGTTGGTCCAGAAGAGCTGGATGTCGGCTGATCGGCAGATCGGCCAAACTGGCAAGACCATCCGGCCGAAGCTTTACATAGCGGCCGGGATTTCCGGCGCCGTCCAGCACCGGGTTGGCGTCGAGGGGGCGGATCTCATCGTGGCCATCAACACCGACCCGAACGCGCCGATTTTCGATTTCGCTCACCTCGGGATCGTCACCGACGCGATCCGCTTCCTGCCCGCACTGACGGAAGCCTTCACCCGGCGGCTGTCGCCCCACAGTCGCGATAAGCTTGCGAGCTAAGGATGGACATGATTGAGGAACAATTCGACGCCATTGTTATTGGGGCCGGCATGTCCGGAAATGCAGCTGCTTACACCATGGCCAGCCACGGCCTGAAGGTGCTGCAGTTGGAGCGGGGTGAATATCCGGGCTCCAAGAATGTCCAGGGTGCCATCATGTACGCGAACATGCTGGAGAAGATCATCCCGGATTTCCGGGACGATGCGCCTCTCGAGCGGCATTTGGTTGAACAGCGGCTTTGGGTGATGGACGACACATCCCATACCGGGATTCACTATCGGTCGGACGACTTCAATGAGGCGAAGCCCAACCGCTACACGATCATTCGTGCCCAGTTCGATAAATGGTTTTCGCGTAAGGTGCGCGAGGCCGGCGCGACGGTTCTGTGCGAGACGACCGTGACGGAACTCATCCGTGACGCCAAGGACAGGGTGATCGGCGTCCGCACAGACCGGGCCGGCGGAGCCATCTACGCGGACGTGGTCGTCCTCGCAGAAGGTGTTTCCGGGCTGCTTGGCACGCGGGCCGGCCTGCGCGAGATGCCGAAGCCGCAAACCGTGGCGCTCGCCGTCAAGGAAATGCATTTCCTGCCCGAAGAGGTCATTGAGGAGCGGTTCGGCCTCAAGGGCGATGAAGGCTGCGTGATCGAGGCGGTGGGCACGACCTCCCGCAGCATGGCCGGGCTCGGCTTCCTCTACACCAACAAGGAGTCGATCTCACTGGGCATTGGCTGCCTCGTCTCCGATTTCGCGGCGATGGTCGAGAGCCCTTACGTCCTCCTCGACGCCTTAAAAACCCATCCTTCGATCCGGCCGCTGATCGCCGGCTCGGAAGTGAAAGAATATTCCGCGCATCTCATTCCCGAAGGCGGCTACAAGGCTATTCCGCAGCTCTTTGGCGACGGTTGGGTCGTGGTCGGCGATGCCGCGCAACTGAACAACGCCATTCACCGCGAGGGTTCGAACCTCGCCATGACCTCCGGCCGCATCGCGGCTGAGGCAATCATCGAGGTCAGGAGCCGCAACGGTCCTATGACCAAACGGAATCTCGCCCTTTACAAAGCCATACTGGACAAGTCCTTCGTGGTCAAGGACCTAAGGAAATACAAAGACATGCCGGCCTTGCTCCACACCAATTCCTGCAATTACTTCACGACTTATCCGCGGTTGATGTCGCAAGCCGCGCAGAACTTCATGCGTGTCGACGGCATGCCGAAGATCGAGAAGGAAAAGGCGACCACGGCGGCCTTCATCAAGGCGCGCTCGCGCTGGGGGCTGGTCAGCGACGCGGTCCGCCTTGCATTGGCGTGGCGCTGAGGGGAGATGAAATGACGATCGCAGTGACGAAGTCACGTGTCGAGGACAAGCTTTACCAGAACCGCTACTTGGTGGATTCCGGCCGTCCGCATATCAAAGTGCGACCGCACGAGAGGCCAAGCGCGAACTTGCTCGCGCTGACCCACGTCTGCCCGGCGAAATGTTATGAGTTGAACGACAAAGGTCAAGTGGAGATCACTGCCGACGGCTGCATGGAGTGCGGCACCTGCCGGATTTTGTGTGAGACCAGTGGCGAGATCGAGTGGAACTATCCACGCGGCGGCTTCGGAGTCCTCTTCAAATTCGGATGACCGAGGCACGCACCGTATCAACAGGGTCAATCTTGGTACACCTGAGGTCGGGACCAAGGCCAAGTCTATCTTTGCTGGAATGGCCTCGCAACGAAGAGAAGCTCGTGAATACTGTGCTTTCAGAATTCAGATACAAAAGGAGGAGCACTCTGGACGACAACCCCTGAGGTGTTTCCATGGCTCACGTACCGCAAGATCGGGTCGACGAGGAAGCACCTCGGGATACCCGCCCTGAACCGCCCATCAAAAGCATGCCCCAAGCAGATATCGCGCTCAGGGGACTCTACGAGATATCGAAGGTGCTGACCGCCCCCACCGAGCTGGAGATTACGCTCGCCAATGTCGTGAACATCCTGCCTTCGTTTCTGCAGATGCGTCACGGAGCAATCGTCGTCCTGGACGCTGAAGGAGAGCCGGAGATTGCCGCAACTGCCGGCAACATCCACGCACCTCAATCAGGCACTCGCCGCGTCATACCACAGGCCATAACAGATCAAATCGTCGCTACGGGGACGCCGCTGTTCATACCGGACGTCCGCAAGTCCCAACTATTTCAGGCTGACCTTCAAACGTCTTCGAGCAGCGGGACCATCCCAATTGCCTTTATCGGTATCCCGCTAAAGGCTGATCATAAGATCCTTGGGACATTGTCGATCGACCGCGCCGGAGACGGCGTCACCGACTTTCGCGACGACGAGGACACATACTTCCTGACGATGGTCGCCAACCTTGTCGGCCGGACCATCCGTATCCATCGCACCCTGAGTACAGATCGTCAGCGGTCTGTCCATGAACAATGGAGACCGGAGAAATCGCCCAACGAGGGGAGGACCTACGACCCTGCCCGGCATGCGGATGCCAAAATCGACGGGATCATCGGGGAAAGCCCCGCACTCAAGCAGGTGCTCGAAACCGTCTCGGTCGTAGCAGGGACCAATTCCACCGTGCTTCTGCGGGGTGAAAGCGGCACCGGCAAGGAATTCTTTGCGCAAGCCATCCATAAGCTCTCACGTCGGAGGAAGAAGTCTTTCGTCAAATTGAACTGCGCCGCACTGTCTGAAAGCGTTCTGGAGTCAGAACTGTTTGGGCATGAAAAGGGCGCTTTCACGGGTGCTATCTCCCAGCGCGCCGGTCGTTTTGAATTGGCAAATGAGGGAACGCTGCTACTTGATGAAATCGGCGAGATTTCGCCGGCCTTTCAAGCCAAGCTGTTGCGTGTCTTGCAGGAAGGCGAGTTGGAGCGAGTCGGCGGCACCAAAACGCTACAGGTCGACGTGCGCCTCATATGCGCCACCAACAAGGACCTCGAGACGGCCGTCATAAAAGGGGAGTTCAGGGCCGACCTTTATTACCGCATCAATGTGGTGCCAATTATCCTGCCTCCGCTCAGAGAGCGACCCGGCGATATTCCACGCCTTGCGAACGCGTTCCTCAACCGATTCAACAAGGAGAACGATCGCGCACTTGCCTTCGCGCCGTCGGCGCTTGACCTGATCTCGCAATGCTACTTCCCTGGTAACATCCGCGAGCTGGAGAACTGCGTCCAAAGGACGGCCACACTTGCGCGTTCAAGGACGATCACGCCATCCGATTTCGCCTGTAAGAAGAGCCAGTGCCTTTCCTGGCTCCTCTGGAAGCGAGCCGACCGCTCGAATGGCGGCAATGCCATCGACGATCTCGCACGGTTCAACGAAGTGCCCGTCGGATTGCGGCTGCCGGCCAGTCGCATCGGTGCCTCCGCAGGCAAGGTATCTCCCCTTGCGGCGGGCGATCCGAACGATCCCGCTTGTCCCCCGCGTCTGACGGAACGCGACCGGCTGATCGACGCGATGGACAAGGCCGGTTGGGTTCAGGCCAGGGCGGCTCGTATCCTCGGCCTCACGCCGCGGCAAATCGGCTACGCGCTGCGCCGGCATGGTATCGAGGTGAAGAAATTCTAGACGTCGTGATGACGTCAAACGTAAGCCCGGAGTAGTCTCCCTCACACTCTGCGCGCCCAAGGCTGGTAGCCTTCGCGACCCGATTTGCTTGTCCACTGTCGGAAGCCCGACAAAGGTGTGTCGGAGCAATCCCACGGAATCCGACACGAAAGCCAATTCGTGAACCAAAACCGCTCTTTGAGCTGGCATAGCTCTTGCGGTTTGAACTGCGACATTCACCAGCAACGGAGCCGTTCGATGTCCGCACCGGCAATTTCGCTTGAGAGCCTCAGCACGACATTCGATGACGAGTTGCTTGCCACCGTGCAAGCCGGTGGCTGCGCGTCTTCGTCCTGCGGCTCGTCGATAAAGCCGGACGACACGGATCCGGCTATCTGGGAGAAGATCAAGGATCACCCCTGCTTTTCAGAAGAGGCGCATCACTATTTCGCGCGCATGCACGTCGCGGTCGCGCCCGGCTGCAATATCCAGTGCAACTACTGCAATCGCAAATATAACTGCGCCAACGAAAGCCGGCCTGGGGTGGTCTCCGAAAAGCTGACGCCCGACCAGGCGCTACGCAAGGTGATCGCGGTCGCCAACGAGGTGCCGCAGCTTTCCGTGGTCGGCATCGCCGGACCTGGCGATGCGTGTTACGATTGGAAGAAGACGAAGGCAACGTTCGAACGAGTCGCCAGGGAAATCCCAGACATCAAGTTTTGCATCTCCACGAATGGGCTCGCGCTGCCGGACCATGTCGATGAGCTTGCCGACATGAATGTCGATCACGTGACGATCACCATCAACATGGTCGACCCTGAGGTCGGTGCAAAGATCTATCCTTGGATCTTTTACGACCATCGCCGCTACGTCGGCATCGAAGCCGCCCGGATCCTGCACGAGCGCCAGATGTTGGGTCTGGAGATGCTGACCGCGCGCGGCATCCTCACCAAAATCAATTCGGTGATGATCCCCGGCGTGAACGATGAGCATCTGATCGAGGTGAATAGATGGGTCAAGGAGCGAGGCGCGTTCCTGCACAACCTCATGCCGCTGATTTCGGACCCGGCGCACGGCACGCACTACGGACTGAGCGGGCAACGCGGCCCAAACGCAATGGACATGAAGGCTCTTCAGGATCGTGTCGAAGGCGGCGCCCAGTTGATGCGCCACTGCCGGCAGTGCCGGGCAGATGCCGTCGGCCTGCTCGGAGAGGATCGTGGCCAGGAATTCACAGTCGACCGGATTCCCGGCGAGGTCACCTACGATGCCAGCAATCGCAAGGCCTATCGGGAGCTGGTCGCGGAGGAGCGCCGTGATCACGTGGCGGCTAGGAGAGAAGCGATCGGATTGGTCAAGGCAGCGAGCCCGGGCAAGTCCCTTCTCTTCGCGGTGGCGACCAAGGGCGGCGGCCGCGTCAATGAACATTTCGGCCATGCGAAGGAATTCCAGGTTTATCAAGCCTCGCCGAGAGGGATCAGTTTTGTCGGGCATCGGAAGGTGGAGCAGTATTGCCTCGGCGGCTGGGGCGGAGAAGCCGCCCTCGATGGCGTCATCGCAGCGCTTGAAGGCATAGATATCGTGCTGTGCGCCAAGATCGGAAACTGCCCGCAGGATCAGCTCGCCGACGCTGGAATCCAAGCCACCGACGCATATGCCCACGACTATCTCGAGACCGCAATCAGCGCGATTTACGCGGCCGCGTCTGGGACCCCCGCACTCGCGGCGACGGCCTGAGCGCGTCTCATCCATTCGGACCAGGAGTTAAAATGGCTTTCAAGATCATCGCATCCCAATGTACCCAATGCGGCGCCTGCGAATTCGAGTGTCCCTCCGGCGCGATCAAGTTCAAAGGCGAGAGCTATGTGATCGAGCCGCAAAAGTGCACCGAATGCGAGGGGGTCTTCGATGCGCAGCAATGTGCCTCGGTATGCCCGGTGCCGAACACCTGCGTTCCTGCGTGACGGACATTGGGCCGCCGACATGGTCGGGGATGCCTTCGCAGGACACCTGGAACGCCTTTGTTCACAATCTGCAGCCTCAAGAGAAATCAGGGAACGGACATGTCGCTCGGACGCGAAGAGGAGGTCGAAATCCGCAGGCCTCCACGATTCATGCCGGGAGAGCGGGTACGTGCCACTCGCCACATAAAGAATGACGGCACCTATCCTGGCAGGGAGATCGGCGAAAATCTCGTGCGGAAGGGCGACGAGGGATATGTGCGCGACATTGGCACCTTTCTCCAGCAGTTCTTCATCTATGCGGTCGAATGGATCGACCGTGGCACAGTCGTCGGCATGCGAGCGCGTGAACTGATGAGCCTCGACAAAGCCGAGGTGCCCTGCAGTGCTGATAGCAATACCAATGAAGGGACGGCCAGATGAAAGTCATCATCCGCAGGACCGATGCTGGCTTGTCGGCGTATGTCCCGAAGAAGGACCTCGAAGAGCCGATCATCAAGCTCGAGAAGGAAGAGTTGTGGGGCGGAACTGTGACGCTCAGGAACGGGTGGCGGCTCCTCCTACCCGATCTTCCACGGGATACGCGTCTGCCGATCACCGTCGAGGCAAGGAAGGTTTCCGAAGAGGACTGATGCTGCCCGTTCATAAGGTGCGTCGCGAGGAAACGAGCATGAACACCATCCTGACATCGGGCCACCTGGTCATCGTGCGGGACAGTTTTGCCGAAAAGCTGCTTGACCTGGCGAAGGAAGCGCTCGCCGCCGATCAGGTGATCCCCTATCTCGGTCCGGGTCTTCTTGGGTTCAACTGTGCGGAACCGCCTGTGCCGCATACGCCCGAGGTCGTTGCCGCGGCACTCAATGCACGGGCGCCAGCCCCTTCCAGGATCCGCACCAATATGTGGTCGGTTGCGCAGTTCATCGAACAGCGCCGGCATCGCCGGACGCTTCAAGCTTGGATGACCGACTTATTCGCAGCGCCGGTGGCGCCTACCCTCCTCCACGCCTGGCTCGCAAGGCTGCCGCTCTCCCTCATCGTCGACAGCTGGTACGACGGCGCGATGCGCACGGCTCTCGTAGAGACCGGCCGAACGGACGTCGTTGAGATACAAGGCGTCACGCGGGCGAACGAAATCGGTGACATTTGGACGAAAACCTACGATTTGTCCGGGAGGGAACTCGACCCCCGATCGGGGGCAAAGACGGTTCTCTATACACCTCACGGGAGTATTGGGCCGGCGCAAAACTTTCTCGTCGCAGATTCCGACTATGTCGAAGTCCTGACCGAAATCGATATCCAGTCACCGATCCCAGACGTGGTGAAGGAACGGCGCATCACCCGTGGATTTTTCTTCGTTGGCTGCCGCTTCAACGATCAGATGCTGCGCACCTACGCCAGGCAGATCATGAAGCGCTCCCGAGGTCCACATTGCGCGGTAATGGACGCGGAAACGCTGACCAGAAACGAAGCGCGTTTCCTTGCGGCAAGCGGAATCACGGTGATCGACATGCCAGTAAGTGAAGCCGCGGCTCGGCTTATAGGAACGGGCACTGCTGCAGGTGGTGGACAGGATTAACAATGGCGGGCCCCTTTGATGATTGGTCCTTCGGCTTGCCTCGAAGGCGCAAAATGCAGTCGGGAATACACCCGTGAGCAGTGATGCTATCAGCAGCGCAACGAACGCTCTGAATTCGTTGACCGATGTGGAAGCGGCGCGCTGGGGCCGGGATTTGAGTACGCTGTTGCGCATCACGCGTATGAATTTGCGGCATCCCTGGCAGGTCGCCTTCGCTATGGGCTCGACGATCATGGCGGCAATCCTCCAGTTGCTCATTCCCCAGCTTCTCGGCCGGGCTGTCGACCAGACCCAGACAGCCATCGGGGGCGGTGTCGCGGGAACCGCAGCAGGACAAGCGCTCTGGACCCCGGCTCTCCTGCTGCTCGCCGTCAGCGCACTACGCGGCCTTTTCACGATGGCGCAGAACTATTTTGCTGAAGCCGTCGGGCATCATGTCGCGTACGAACTGCGGCTCGCCTACTACGACAAGATCCAGCGTCTCAGCTTTTCCTTTCACGACCGGGTCCATTCAGGCGATCTGATCACCATCGGAATGCTCGATCTCCAAGGCGTGCGGATGTATTTTTCCACCGCGCTCGTTCGCGTGGTCCTGCTCACCATGCTGATCGGGATCGGCGCCTACATGATGATCTCGACCGATCCCATGCTCGGCCTGGTCGCGCTGAGCTTCGTGCCTTTTGTCGCCTGGCGCTCATCGGCCACACAGCTTAGGCTGCGCGCCACCTGGCTCGACCTGCATGAGCGGCTTTCGGTACTAAGCCGCGTGATGGAGGAAAATCTCGCAGGCATCCGCGTGGTCCGCGCTTTTGCGGCTCAAGCCTATGAGATGCTGAAGTTCGACGGCGCTTCCAAGAACGCGCTCGACCTCGCCCACGACCGAGTTGACATCTACGTGCCCAGCACGTCGGCGATGACCTTGTCCTTCTTTTTCGCAATGGGATTGGTGCTCTGGATCGGTGGCAGCAAGCTCGTCGCTGGCGAGATAAGCGTCGGAACGGTGGCGACCTTCCTGACCTTCATGACAATCCTGCAAATGCCAGTCCGCCAGATCGGCCTCATGGTCAATGCCTTTGCCCGCGCTTCTAGCTGCGGTTCGCGGCTTTTCGGTCTCCTCGACCAGGAGATCACAATCAGGGATGCTCTCGAGGCCAGACCGCTCGAGATAAGCGACGGCACTCTGCGCTTCCACAATGTCTCGTTTGCGTACCCCAGCGCCGAAAACCGCGCCATTCTGAAGAACGTCAGCTTTGAGGCCCGTAGAGGCGAGACGATCGCGATCGTCGGTCCGCCGGGTTCGGGCAAATCGACGATAGCTCATCTGGTCCCCCGCTTTTATGACGTGACCGGTGGCGCCATCACGCTGGACGGCCAGGACATACGCAATGTCACCCTCGCGACGCTTCGCAAGGCGGTCGCCGTCGTACAGCAGGATGCATTCCTATTCACCACTACGATAGAGAACAACATCGCTTATGGCGATCCCTGGGCGAAGAGACAGCGAATCGAACGCGCTGGCGAATTCGCCCAGCTCCACAACTACATCCTCGGGCTCCCAGCGGGCTACGAGACGGTCGTGGGCGAACGCGGCGTCTCTCTCTCTGGCGGCCAGCGCCAGCGTCTCACGATTGCTCGCACCATGATGCTGCGCCCCTCCGTCGTCGTTTTCGACGACTCAACGGCCGCGATCGATGCCGGCACCGAGCAGCGCATCCGCGCGGCGATGCGGCGCTTCGCCAAGGATCGGGTGACGATCATCATCGCGCACCGGCTGAGTGCGCTTGTGCATGCCGATCAGATCCTTTTTGTCGATAACGGCGAAATCGTAGAACGCGGCACGCATCAAGAGCTTTTGGCGAAGCGGGGACGCTACAGGGCCCTTTACGATCTCCAGACGCGCCCGGGTGATGACAATATGACCCAGTATGGGGGCGCCCGCTGATGGCGCAGGGCCGCGCCGGCGAAGTCGAAGCCGAACGTGACGACGGTAGACGCCCTCCGCGCGCGGTTGTCGGCTCGCACCGCATCGAGGAGGAGATGTTCGGCCGGGCTTTCGACAAGAGCATCCTCCGGCGCATCTGGGCTTTCGTCCGTCCCTATCGGGCCAGGGTAGTCATCACGATTGCAGCAATGCTGATCTTCACCGGGACGCAGCTTCTCATCCCGTTGATCATCCGCTACGCGCTCGACCAGGGCATGAACCCGGCAAGGACCGATCGCTCAGCCCAGCTCGCGGCCGTCGGCGCGTTCGTTTTGGCGATTTTGGTCAATTTCGCTGCCGGCTACATGCAGGAAACCGTGGTTGGGAAAGTGGCCGAAACTGTCCTGTTCGACATCCGCCGCGCCATGTTTGGCCATCTGCAGAAGGTTTCGCTCTCCTTCATGGACAAGACCGAGGTCGGACGCCTCATGTCGCGCCTGCAAGGCGACGTCAACTCCATACAGGAATTCCTCGAAACCTCGGTATATTCCGTAGGCGATGTTGCGCTTCTCTTCGGCATCGTTTTCCTAATGCTGTGGCTCGACTTCCGCCTCGGCCTCCTGACGCTCTCGGTTCTGCCGGTCCTGGTGATCGTCCGCATTGTCTGGCTGCCGCGTGCCCGCGACGCCTTCATGGCCGCACACGAGACTAATTCCGTCGTCAACGGCGCGCTGGCCGAAGCCATTCACGGCGTGCGCACCGTCCAGTCAATGGACCGCCAGCAGGTGAATTTCATCCTTTTTGACGACAACGCCCATGCCAACCTCAGGACCCACCTGATCGCTGCCAAATATGCACTGGTCATGGTGCCTATCGTCGATGGCCTCACCGGCCTCGCCATGGCCGCCGTTATTGTGGTCGGCGGCTCGATGGTCCTGAATGGCCGCATAGATGTGGGCGTATTGGTTGCCTACCTATTTTACATCCAGCGCTTCTTTGACCCGATCCGCTCACTCACCCTGCAATATTCGGTCATGCAGCGCGCCATGGCCTCAGGCAAGCGCCTGGCCGATGTGCTCGACGTCAAGATCGATGTTCAGGACAAACCCAATGCCGAGGTGCTTTCGCCCGAAATGGACGGCTCGGTCGAGTTCAGGGACGTCACCTTCGGCTACAATCCGAACCGTTCGGTGCTGAAAAATGTTTCCTTCCGGGTCAATCCCGGCGAGACGGTCGCACTGGTCGGGCCGAGCGGTTCTGGCAAATCGAGTGCGATGGCCCTGGTCCACCGCTTCTATGATGTTCAGCAGGGCCAAGTGCTGGTCGGTGGATATGATGTGCGCGATCTCACTCAGGAATCGCTCGGCCGCCAGGTCGCCATGGTGCTGCAGGAGCCATTCCTGTTCACCGGGACGGTCTTCGAGAACATTCGATACCACAAGACAGAGGCCACGCGAGACAAGGTGATCGAGGCGGCCAAGGCGGTCGGCGCCCACGACTTCATCATGAGCCTCGCCGATGGGTATGAGACCCAACTTGGCGAACGCGGCGACAACTTATCTCTCGGCCAGCGCCAGCTTATCAGTTTCGCCCGCGCCCTCGTCGCCGACGCCAAGATCCTCGTGCTCGACGAAGCTACCGCCAACATCGACAGCTACACGGAAATGCAGATTCAGAAGGCTCTGATAAAGCTGCTTGAAGGCCGTACTGGCCTCGTGATCGCCCACCGTCTTGCCACGATCCGGGGTTCCGACCGCATCATCGTGCTTCAGAATGGCCAAGTTATTGCGGCTGGCAACCACGATCAGCTAATAGCCACGGGGGGCCTCTATTCCAAACTCTACAATCTCAACTACGCCTCCTTTGACGATATTCCAGAACACGATACGACCGTACAAGCCGGCTCCCAGACCTGACGTCTTGGCGGCCTTGTGGTACTGACATTGACCTCGGGCGTGCCGGCGGACACTCAGGCCGCCGCAGACGAGGAAGCAGGCAGCATTCATGCAAAGCACTCGCGCGGATCGTGAAGACCGGCTGCGAACGATTTCCTCCAGCGTCGTTATCCGACCGCGGTGCACGCCGCGACATCGGCGAACTCGCTCCAGGTGGTGTCGCTCGGGGTAGCAAAGCCGCTCGCGAGCGCGCCCTCAACAGCGCCGTAGCGAGTGACGGCTTTGCTACCGCCGAGCCGCTGATGAAGCTGGATGCGGGAGCCGCCACCGGCGCCGCCCCGGTCGAGAAGAACCTCTTGCGGCGGGCTATGGGCAACGACTAGCGCGAGCGCGACGAGCAGATGCGTGCCGGCATCGTGACGCGCTCGGCCATCATCTCCTTAGGATCGTGCAGTCTCACACCGTGCCCAGATGCCGGCCAACGCACAAATCTGGTAATCTGTGCCGCCGGCTCGTCGTCAGTTTGGCCTCCCTCACGATTTCCCAATCCCCACCACGTGCACGCTCGAGCAATGTGAGGGAGCGCTGTTACAACGATTTACCTTCGGATCAGACCGCGAATTTCATGGTCAGCCAAGTCGAGCCATGATTTCGGATTGAATGGTCGTCGCGGTGTACAGGGAAGCATCTAGCGGCAGATTTCCAAATGCCAGTTGACAAAGCAGGTAGTTGGCACCTGCCTCTTCCAACTGATCTAACAGAGCTTTTCGCACAGATTCTGCTGATCCTACCACACACAATTCACGCTCTATTGCCGCATCGAAGGTCAGCGGCAGGTTTGGTGGAGTCGGGATGGCATTAAGGTCGTAAAGGAATTGGAAGCTCTTGAGCCATCGATCGTAAGCAGGTGCCGCGATCGAATACGCGTCTGTTTCAGAACGCCCAACCACGACCATGCGGAGCAATCCAATAAATGGCGCTTGATCGCCCGCGCCAGCGTTGTCCTCTCGATAGGCGCGGAACGCATCAGTAGTTTTGCGAACAGAAGAGGAAGGTCCTACACACGCGATATTTGCTCCATTCGCAGCGGCCCAGGCTGCGGACTCGGGTCGATTGGCAGCGACCCATGTCGGCGGATGTGGACGCTGATGAGGTCTTAGCGTCAAGGGAACGTCATTGAGCTCAAAATGATGGCCTTGATAGCACAGCGTGCCGACCTTCATCGCATTAACAAGTATTTCAATAAGAATTTCGCTGGCTTCCGCATAGCGGCCCGGCACCGCGTCCGCACCAATCCCGAAGTAACCCAATTCGATCGGGAGAGCACCGCGCCCTATGCCCAGTTCGAGCCTGCCACCGCTCAACTGGTCCAGCATACAGATCTCTTCGAACGCACGCAGCGGATGATAAAGGGCAAGCAGCATCACCAAGGGTCCGAGACGCAGGCGCCGGGTGCGCTGGGCGACGCTCGATAAGAACAGATTCGGCGATGGACCTCTCCCATGGGGGGTACAGTGGTGCTCTGCGAGATGATAGGCATAGAACCCTAGCTGATCGCACGCCTCTGCTAATATCAGGCGATCTTCGTACTGCCGGGCGATATCGCGGCCGTCCTCGTCCAGATGATCGAAGATGCCGAAGGCTAGGTTTGAAGGAAAGACGTTTGTCACTCGATATTGTCCCCGATTTTAAAGCAGGCTGTTCTCTTGCTGGGATGACCAAGCAAGCCGAAAGATAGCAGTGTGTGATCTCGGATTAGCGTCAGCGTACCGAACAAGCAGAGCCTGACGCTCCCCTGCCCGCGGTGCTTGGTATGTTTAAGCTTCCAACTATATCGCGAGCGGCAGCAACAAATGCATCCAATTGCTCTTTTGTGCCGATGCTGACGCGGATGCAATGTTCCAAACCATTGTCCGGAAAGTAGGCAACGAGTATCTTTTGCCTTTCCAAGGCTGCTTGCCACCATGAGCCGTCCTGTCCCGCTGGCACACGGGCTAGCAAGAAATTAGCGTGGGAGGGCGTTACGGAAAATCCAAGTTGCGACAGTGCGGCTGTCACTCGCTGTCGTTCATGTCTGATGTGCTTGTGGTTCTCTGCGTAGGCGCCGCGATGCGCAAGCACGCTGATACCAACCGCATGCCCGATCACGTTCATGTTGAAGACGTTCTGGATGTTGCGCAGCCTGCCAATAATCTCAGGGTGACCAAAACCGAAACCGACGCGAATGCCGGCGGCGGCATAGCTCTTCGAAAATGTTCTCAAGATCAGAAGGTTCGAATAACGGTTGATGAGGCGCAGCCCGTGATCGGGTGCAAAGTCGACGTAGGCCTCATCAAGGACGACCAGGCGATCCGATTGTGCCACGAGGCGTTCGATATTGCTTATCGAGAGGAATGTTCCGGTCGGATTGTTTGGATTGGCCACCAGAATGAACTTGGCGTCTTTTGCCGGACCGGAAAGCAATTGCTCCATTGGCAGCGCATGAGTTTGACATCCGATCTCGAGAAACTCAGCACCATGCAACATGGCAAGTTTGCGGTTGAACGAAAACCCTGGCGATATCATCGCCACCTTGTCGCCAGGGGCGAGGAAAGCTCTGTAGATGAGTCCGAGCAGTTCAGACGACCCGTTGCCTGCGATGACCTGATCCGTGGATACGCCATAGGTATTGGACGCTGCTTCCCTCAAGCTGATGTTATCGTCGTCCGGATACAGATACTGGCGCTGGAGGGCCGCCACTGCACTTTGCATTATGATTGGCGGCAACGGAAACGGGTTCTCATTCGTATTCAGCTTGACAAAACTTCTGTCCGGCGCTGGTCCGTTGGACGGCAGAGCATCTAACTGTCGCGTCCCTTGCGGAAGAGACGAAAGCACAGCTTGCAGTTTTGGATCGGACATATTTTATCTCCGTTTCAGTCGCACAGGGCATCCGTATGAGCTCGCAACGAGAGCAACATGGCAGACGGATTGACGATGGCAGCGTCGCCTTTCACAAGATGGTCGCAACGCCGGCTGCCACGGGAATTCGGCCAGGCTGTCCTCGGTCGGATTGACTTGACGCGGACGCGGATCTGCATCCCTGCGCGGGCCAAGCCGCTAAGCGGTCTCAGCTAATCCGGCTGAGTCATGCTTTCACAGACGCTTGACCTCGATGCCGTATTTTCTCAGCACGTAGCCAATCTGGCGCGGGGTCAGTCCAAGCAGGCGCGCCGCCTTTGCCTGCACCCAGCCACATCTTTCCATGGCAGCAATGACGCGCTCGGCGTCGGTGGTCCTCGCGCCCAATGAGTGGGTTGCTCCGGCAGGCGGGACTGTGGTGGCGGCCGAACGAGCGGCCGCATCCGGCGGCGTGGCCGGATTCACTGCCTCTGGGAGGATTGGCGCTGGTTGCAGCGCGGCCTTGCCCGATCTGCTCTTCCGCAGCGCCTCGGCAAAGCATTGGTCATGGGAGCACGCAAAGTCGTTTCTCCCGATTGATAGTCCCTCCGCCAGGATCGCTGTCCGGTGCACGCAATTTTCAAGCTCGCGAATGTTGCCGGGAAATTCACATTTCATCAGTACTTCAATCGCACGCGCATCGAAGGTCAGCGTACGGCCGTTCTCATCGTTGAAATTCTTGAGAAACTCAGCTGCGAGGAGCGGAATATCGCTGCGCCTTTGGCGTAATGCCGGCACCAGCAAGGGAACCACGTTGATGCGATAATATAGGTCGGCGCGGAACTCATTCCTTGCAACCGCCTCTTCAAGGTTCCTGTTCGTGGCGGCAATCACGCGAACGTCGACCTTGATGGTCTGGTTGCTGCCGACGCGCTCAAACTCCTGCTCCTGCAGCACGCGCAGTAGCTTTGCCTGGAAGGAGGCCGAGATCTCGCCGATCTCATCCAGAAACAACGTCCCCTTGTCGGCGAGCTCAAAGCGACCCTTGCGGGAATTGAACGCGCTTGTGAAGGCACCCTTCTCATGACCGAACAATTCGGATTCCAGGACTGTCTCTGGCAGCGCTGCACAATTGAGTTTGATGAAGGGCCGCTTGGCGCGCGGCGACAACTCGTGAATTGCCTTGGCGACCAGCTCCTTCCCGGTACCGGATTCGCCTCGCAACAGAACCGTGGTCTTTGCCTTGGCTACCACTGCGATCTTCTCGAGCAGCGCGCTTAGCGCCGGACTGTCGCCAATCATTCCCTTGACGTGAACCTTCTTGCGCTGCGGTGCAGGGTGCTTGACATCAGAGAATTGCGTTTGCAGCCGATCTTCCACCTCTGTCGGTCGTTCGCGGTCGCCCGCGGAGAAG
The DNA here is from genome assembly GCF_040317865.1 of Mesorhizobium sp. M1365. Taxonomy (NCBI): domain Bacteria; kingdom Pseudomonadati; phylum Pseudomonadota; class Alphaproteobacteria; order Hyphomicrobiales; family Phyllobacteriaceae; genus Mesorhizobium; species Mesorhizobium sp. M1365. Next base: position 22,382 of record NZ_JAMYLG010000037.1, on the reverse strand, counting down.
CGGTGCAACTTGACTGTCTGTGCCACCATGTTGGCGATCATGGTGAGCAGCCGGACATCATAATCGAGCCGATACGTTGACCTGCTGTCCAAGGCGCGGTCGATAGTCAGCGTGCCTACGGCGTTCCCATCAACACGAATAGGAACGCCGATGAACGACACGGGGTCGGAGGCCCCAAGCACCTCTATGTCAGCGGCAGTGAAGGCCGAATGCACCGCTATGTTCTCGGCGACGAGCGGCGTGTCCGTCGTCACAATCCGATCGATTGCCTTGCGCGGCAGACGCATCCGGGAGCGCTCATCGCTGTTCTCGTCGCAGCCGGTGACTACGGTGATGTCCAGTATGCCCTCAGCGTCGAAGAGAGCGATGATGCCGTGCCGCATCTGCACAAACGAGGGCAGGAGATCGACGACCTTGGCCAACGTGACTTCGAGCCGGGCGGGGTCGGTGAGTACTTTCGATATTTCGAAGATGCCGGTAAGCGCGTGCTCGTGCGATGGCACAAAAGGGACCGCGGTGTTCGTCTCGGACTTTGGGTAAGCCCTTTTCGCATCCGGAAGCGAAATGCGGCACTCGCTGGCATTTTGTTCTGATTTGGGAATGTTGTGGTGCATGTGATCCTCGATCTCGCGCCATCAAATGAATGCCGGCGGCATGTGCGCCCGTGACGTCGCGGGCAAGCGCGAAAATGCTCTGACGTGAACTCGTGCCCCGGCGTGTGGTCGAGTGCAAAGCGGGTCGACCCCTGACGCATCGCTTGGCTCTCCCTCCACGAAGCTTGGCTACGTTCTCGGCTTGCACCGGGGCAACCACACGTTGATTCAAAAGACTGGAGCGAGGCGGGATAGTCAATCGAGCTTTCTTTCATTCGTGAAAGGAAACCTCGCGGCCTATGATAGAATTCATCAGTTCTAATTTTTGTCGGCGATGTTGAACGACAGAAATACGGCGCCGGCGATGCGGTTCCCGAGCGGCTGACCGCCCAGAGTGTAAATTGCCGGGCCGCGCCATTGACCAGCGCCTGCGAACCAGGGGCGGGAGCGATAATCACTGCCGACGACACTGGTCGGCGGCAACCGCCATTTTCTCGATATTGATGACGCAGATAAGGCGGCGGCGTCGCGTGTGAAGGCGCGAAGCTGGCGGTCGAGCGCGGCTTTCTCGGCGGTGCTCGGAACTTCTGAACCGCATCGTCGCGGTCAGCACCAGCGGCGTCAATCTCTACGTCTCGACGTCGCTTTCAAGCTGTCGCTGCAGCGGGAGCGCGGCAAAGAGCACGGCAATTCTCCCTGGTGCCAGCGATGCGGCCCTTCCCAAAGTCGGCAAACCGAGGGGCCCACCACGATGTGCAGCAAAACCGCACGCCAGAGAGATCGACCGGCAATCTGCCGGAGAACATCAAGGGCGTGCTGGACGGCGGCCTTGTCATTCCCGTCTTGTGCCACCGGACTCATCCCATCATTGGCGAGCCCAACGTCAGTTCAGGTCATGCGGATCCATTTGGCATGGGTATTGCGGCGGCGTTGGTGCAGCGTTCGACCGGAGCGCCGCGATAGGGAGAAGCCCGGGAGAAGTCACGCCACCTCGATCCGGTCAGGGAGAGAGAAACAGTGTCAGCTGCACAAGTCCGCGGCGCGAGTCCCGCGCCCCGCAAACCCTTCTATGCCAAGCTTTACGCGCAGGTGCTTGCTGCCATCGCCCTCGGCGTCGCAATTGGCTATTTCTATCCGGGGACCGGCGAGAGCCTGAAGCCGCTGGGTGATGCCTTCATCAAGCTGGTCAAGATGATCATCGCGCCTGTCATCTTCCTGACAATTGCGACCGGCATTGCCGGCATGAACGATCTTCACAAGGTCGGCCGGGTCGCCGGCAAGGCAATGGTCTATTTCCTCACCTTCTCGACGCTCGCGCTGATCGTCGGCCTCATCGTCGCCAATGTCGTCCGGCCTGGCACCGGCCTCAACATCGATCCGGCCTCGCTCGATGTCCAGGCCGTGAATACCTACGCCGCAAAGGCCCACGAGCAGTCGGTCACCGGCTTCCTGATGAACATCATCCCGCCAACGATTGTCGGTGCCTTCGCGGAAGGCGACATCCTGCAGGTCCTGTTCTTCTCGGTTCTGTTCGGCATGGCGCTGGCGACGGCCGGAGAGACGGGCAAGCCTGTCGTTTGCTTTCTTCAGGTGCTCATCGCGCCTGTCTTCAAGCTCGTTGGCATTCTGATGAAGGCTGCGCCGATCGGCGCTTTCGGCGCAATGGCGTTCACCATCGGCAGATATGGCATCGGTTCGGTCGTCAATCTCGCGATGCTGGTCGCGACGTTCTATTTCACCGCCTTCCTCTTCGTGTTCGGGGTTCTCGGCGCGGTCTGCCGCTACAACGGCTTTTCGATCTTTTCTCTCATTCGCTACATCAAGGAAGAGCTACTGCTTGTCCTCGCAACGTCCTCCTCGGAGGCCGCGCTTCCCTCGCTCATGCAGAAGATGGAGAAGGCGGGCGCCAGGCGTTCGGTTGTGGGTCTCGTCATCCCGGCCGGATATTCGTTCAATCTGGACGGCACCAATATCTACATGACGCTGGCGGCCCTCTTCATCGCGCAGGCGACGAACACGGATCTGTCAATCGGCGATCAGGTGCTGCTGCTGCTCGTTGCGATGCTTTCCTCCAAGGGCGCTGCAGGTGTGACAGGTGCGGGCTTCATCACCCTGGCTGCTACGCTCGCCGTAGTTCCGAGTGTTCCCGTTGCTGGGATGGCACTGATACTCGGCATCGACCGCTTCATGTCCGAATGCCGGGCGCTGACGAATTGCGTTGGTAACGCAGTGGCATCCCTCGTCGTCGCCCGCTGGGAAGGAGAATTGGACCAAGCGCAGATGAAAGCCGCCTTCTGCGGTCATCAGCTTGCCGAGGCATCAAACCGGCTATCCTCCGCCGATTAAGGGCGACGCACCGCGACCGGTTTCGCCAAGCTGGTCACATGACCTGAACGATCGACTCGCAGGCTCTAAACGGCGCCTCACGGACCATGTATCAGAAGCGCTAAATGTGTGAGTGCAAATCGTCGCCGCCCTAAGCGAATGAACCTTCCGTTATACCCGGCCGGTCTACGTCTGGAGTAGTCCAATACGCTGTCGACCATTCAGTATGCGGGCGTCTTCACTTTGCCCACCCGAAACCATTGTCGAATCGCGCTAGGTGACAGAGAGCCAGCCTGCGTCAAAAACCAATCAGAATAGGACCCATGACCAAGCGCCCCACAATTGCCGATCTCGCCCGCGAAGCCCGAGTCAGCGTAGCAACGGTCGATCGGGTTCTGAACGCCCGCCATCCGGTGCGCGAGGAGACCGCGCGGCGGGTCCACGACGCCGCCCACGCGATCGGCTATCATGCTGCCGGGCTCATCAAGCAGCGCTTGCGGCGAGACCTACCGTGCTACCGTCTGGGCTTCATCTTGAGAAAACCGGCCCAGCATTTTTACCAAGACTTTGCGCGCGAGGTCGAAGCGTCGGTCAATTTGGCCCAGTCCTTCCACGGCATTCCGCTCATCCAATTCGCCCCGTCACATATGCCGAGCGACCTAATCGCACCGCTCAAGGATTTGGGCGCACGCTGCCATGCGATCGCGATGGTGGCACCGGACCACCCGAAAATTACAGCAGCGGTTGAGGACCTCAAGGCCAAAGGCATTCCGGTTTTCTCGCTGCTTTCCGACTTCGCCGCCGGCGTGCGACAGGGCTATATCGGCCTCAACAACCGCAAGGTGGGACGCACGGCCGCTTGGATGGTGTCCAAAGTCGCAAAACGGCCCGGCAAGGTGGCGGTGTTTGTGGGCAGCCATCGTTTCCAGGGGCACGAGCTCCGCGACGTCGGCTTTCGCTCCTATTGCCGTGAGAACGCGCCGACGTTCGAGGTGCTCGATCCGCTCGTGAACCTCGAGAAACGGCAGATCACCTACGAGGCAACGCTTGACCTCATGCAGCGGGAACCGGAGCTCGTCGGCTTCTATGTCGCAGGCGGCGGGATGGAGGGCGCCATCTCCGCGGTCCGTGAAGAGGGCAAAAGTCGGGATCTCGTCGCGATCGTGAATGAAATCACGCCGGAATCTCGGGCGGCACTCGCAGATAACATCATCACGATGGCGGTCGCCACGCCAATGCGCCGGCTTTCCCAGGAGCTGATAACGCTGATGACGCGGGCTATCGAGACCGGCACTGCTGAAACACCAGGACAGACATTTCTGCCGTTCGACATTCATCTGCCGGAAAATATATGAAACTGATGGCTTCTATCGTAAGCGGGGAAGTTTCCTTTCATAAATGAGAGAAAGTTGATTGATGATCCCATCCACGCGGGGTAGCCGCACCCCACAGGCCTCAGCCGCGGCCCAGGATGAAGCGCCAATTGGGTGAACGGATCGGCCACGCGTTCAGGCGGAAGCGCGAGGTCCCGACCGGCTTCATTGCCAACATCTCGACGTTGTCGGTCCAGGGCGGTGTCGTCAAGGATGCCTCACGCCAGTAGCCGAGCGAGGCCGGCACAGTCCATTGGGATTGACCTCGTCGACCGGCATCTCCTCGCCTGGCCGCGCGTGAAAAGCCGCGGCAAGGCCGGCAAAGTTGGCATTTGAGTGGGGCTAGACATCTTCTGGGACTTCGCACGCGAAATCGGAGGCGGCAGTCAACTCAGCACCAACCCGGGCATGTGTTCTGCTCGTTCCTGGCCCTCGTACTCAGCAAGGAACTGCGCCGCTCTGCCGAGCCAAAGGCCTGACGCCCGAATGGCAACCGCTCCTACGCGATCGCGACCGCCTCCAGGAAGCCCGAGACGCTCAATAGCTTTCAAGCAAAGGCGCCAGGCGAGATGCCTCCTGCAACATCATTTCCCGCATCCACAGGCTTGCCGGATCAGTATTGTGAAGCGCGGGCCATTGGACGGCCTCCGTGAATGCGGGATGAGGAAGTGGCGGCGGAAGTCCGACAATCCGCAGGGGTGTTGTTTTTGCGAAATGCTGCGCCAGCCGTAAGGGCATGGTCCCGATGCGGTTGGTGCCTGATAGGACGGGCGCGATCAGGCTAAAGCCCTGTACGACGACCTCGATACGTCTCTCGAAACCGTGCTCGAGCAAATACCACTCCTCCATGGTGGGCTGCCGGGTGTGCCTGAATTTGAGCACGACATGCCCCATCGACAAGTATCGCTCGAATGTAAGTGGCTCTGACAGCTGCTTGTTCGTGCCGCAGCCTACGCATACGAGCATATCTTCGAACAGGGCTGCGCGAGGATGTTTCGACATGAACACTTCCGGCATAATCAGAAAATCAACGTCGCCGCGCCGGAGAAGCTCCTCGGGGTCGTCGCAAATAGGCAGGCATTCGAAGCGGACGGCGGGAGCTTCCCGCGCAGTACGCTCTACGATCCTCTTAAAAAGCACGAGCGTGAGGTAATCGGAAAGCATGATTCGGAAGAGACGATCCGATTGGGCTGGGTTAAAGGCGTCGGAGGAAATAATCGATAGCTGGATGTGCAGCAATGCGTCCCGGACTGCTGGGGCAAGCCCCTCCGCGCGCGGTGTCAAAATGAGCTCGCGGCCGTTCATCGTAAATAGCTCATTGCTGAAGTAGGCGCGTAACCGAGCGACGGCGGCGCTCATGGCCGGCTGGCTCAGGTTAATACTGTTGGCCGCGGCAGTGACTTTACGCTCCCTGATCAGAGCGTCCAGCACAACGAGGAGATTCAGATCCAGCCCCTTAAACCGCATATCCTGATCTATCCAGCGTGTGGATGGGCATCATCTAAACAATCAATTTTACGAATTTACGAACCATGCATTAGAGGAACGTAAATGACCGACGTCAAGCTCAAATCGACGGCGCCGCGACGGGCGGGAACATCGAGAGAGCTCATTGGCGAGCCCCACCGGCTGGCTCACCTTCGCTAACGACAACGGTTGAGTGCAGCCAACAACGCCGCCGCTTTGGCCGGGTAATGCGGCCCGCAAGAAACTATTTTGAAGAGAGGTCCTGAATGCGCCCTCAGGTGCAGTGGAAATTGTGCTGGGAAAACGAGTTGCAGCTCTCGGACCACGTCGAGCTCGCCCAGTTCTTTCGTAATACCTACGGGCCGACTGGGGCGTCCAACGCAGAACCGTTCAAAGGTAGTCGAAGCTGGGCCGGAGCCAGGCCTGAACTCCGCGCAATCGCCTATGATTCGAGCGGTGTAGCGGCTCACATGGGCATACTGCGCCGTTTCATCAAGGTTGACGCGGTCGATCTGTTGGTGGCTGAGCTGGGCCTGTACGGGGTACGTCCGGATCTTGAGGGTCTCGGAATCGCCCATTCAATCCATGTCATGCTTCCAATACTGCAGGAGCTTGGCGTTCCATTCGCTTTCGGAACCGTCCGGGACGCGCTGCGGAATCATGTTGAGAGGTTCGGGCGGCGATACAGCCCTATGGCCGTTTTGTCGGGAATTCGCGTGCGCTCCACCCGACCAGAGGCGCGCCTCGACCTGCCGCCCACACGCATCGATGACGCACTCACCATTGTTCTGCCAGTTGGACGGCCGATCAGCGAATGGCCCACGGGCACGATGATCGATCGGAACGGACCAGAGCTATGAGCCGTCCCGATTGCTTGTACGAAGTGCGCCGTGAGTGCTCTGACGGCACCGGCCGTCGCAGCGTTTATCTGACGTTTGACGACGGTCCCAATCCACTTTTCACACCGGAGATTCTGGATGTGTTGGCAGAGCAGCGGGTGCCGGCGACTTTCTTCGTCATCGGCGCCTACGCCTTAGAGCACCCGGATCTAATCCAACGAATGTTTGCAGCAGGGCACGAGCTAGGCAACCACACGATGACTCATCCGGATCTGTACAAATGCGGCTTCGGCGAAGTGCAACGTGAGATCTTTGAAGCGAACGGCGCCATCATGAGGGCGTGCCCTCAGGCCTCGGTGCGCTATATTCGCGCGCCCTACGGGGCCTGGAGCGAAGAAGTCTTCACAGCGTCACAGATCGCCGGGCTGACGGCCCTCCATTGGTCCGTCGACCCTCGAGATTGGTCTCGCCCTGGGGCCGACGCGATTATCGATACCGTGCTCGCCTCTGTCCGGCCGGGCGCAATCGTACTCTTGCACGACGGATGCCCTCCCGGCGAGTTGAGCCAGGGCGCTCACGCCGGTCTGCGCGACCAGACGGTCACGGCGCTGTCCCGGCTGATTCCAGCACTTCATGAGCGCGGATTTGTAATCCGCTCACTTCCTCAACATCACTGAACAAACGAGATCCCATGACTCTTCTTGGTACAACCAGCACTGTGGCCATTTCGCTTTATGCACTGCTCTCGACTGCTTATAAGAGCATGCAGGGGATTTATGCTCTGCCGACAAACGACTCATCGGCGTTGGAGGATCTCGTCGGCTCCGATCAACTGCCCAGCGTGGATGTCATCGTCCCCTGCTTCAACGAGGATCCGCGCACGCTTTCAGAGTGCCTGGCGTCCATTGCAGACCAAGAATACGCCGGAAGACTTCGGGTCTATGTGGTTGATGACGGTTCTGGAAATCGCGAAGCCGTAGGAACTGTCCACGAAACCTACGCGCGCGACCCTAGGTTCGACATCATTTTGCTTCCCGAGAATGTTGGAAAGCGCAAGGCGCAGATCGCCGCGATACGCCGCTCATCCGGGGATTTGGTGCTTAACGTTGATTCAGACACGATACTCGCGCCCGACGTCCTCACCAAGCTTGTACCGAAGATGCGAGATCCAGCGGTCGGCGCAGTCATGGGTCAGTTGATTGCCAGTAACCGGAGCGAGAGCTGGCTGACAAGGCTGATAGACATGGAGTACTGGCTGGCTTGCAACGAGGAGCGCGCGGCACAGGCTCGCTTCGGTGCCGTTATGTGCTGTTGCGGCCCATGTGCCATGTACCGCCGGTCTGCGCTCCTTTTGTTACTGGACCAGTACGAGTCGCAATTTTTTCGGGGCAAGCCAAGCGACTTCGGGGAGGATCGCCATCTCACTATCCTCATGCTGAAAGCAGGCTTTCGAACCGAGTACGTTCCGGGCGCCATCGCGGCCACAGTCGTTCCGAACAGACTCGGACCGTATCTGCGCCAACAACTCCGTTGGGCACGAAGCACATTCCGGGACACGCTGCTTGGGCTGCGCTTGCTGCCCGGCCTCAATAGCTATCTCACGTTGGACGTGGTCGGACAGAATCTCGGGCCGCTACTCCTCGCCCTATCGGTACTAACGGGCCTCGCACATTTCGCACTGACAGGCACTGTGCCTTGGTGGACAGGACTGATGATTGTGTCCATGACCATGGTCCGATGCAGCGTGGTAGCATTTCGTGCTCGACAGTTTCGATTTCTGGGCTTTTCCCTGCACACGTTCATCAACATCTTTCTCTTACTTCCCTTGAAGGCCTACGCGCTGTGTACATTGAGCAATAGCGATTGGCTGTCGCGAAGCTCTGCTGTCGCTACATCGAACACTGGGGGAAAACAGGCCCCCACCCAAACTCCGATCACTGGATCAAGCAGGGCAGAATTCTCACCGCATGCGGCTCCGCTTCGCAGGCTCAATCTTGCGCGGATTCTTCGGGATTAGCGCTGTCGAGCAACATCTGCGGCGACGAGTGATCGCTAATTACCTAGGTGGACGAGAGGTGGACGAGTTTGACCCAGAACATGAATCATCAGTTGCTCGATCGGGAATTGGCCGCAGACGATCCGTGGCGCCTCGACGGCAATCCGTTCGAGCGGGAGCGCCACACGCAAATGCTCCAGCTGGCGCTTGCCCAAGGCTCCATTACAAATGCCCTCGAAGTCGGGTGCGCTGCCGGCGCATTCACGGAAAAATTAGCTCCCAACTGCCAAGGGCTCACCGTCATCGATGTCGTGGCGCAAGCGATTGCTCGAGCACGTCAACGGATAAAGGAGCCGTCGCGCATCAACTGGATAGTCTCCGATGTTCAACAGTTTTCGACCGACGAGTTGTTTGACCTGATCGTTGTGGCGGAGGTCCTATACTACCTCGAAGACATAGCCGAGATGCGCGCGGCCGTCAAAAACCTGGTGCGGGTGCTTGCGCCAGGCGGGCATCTGATCTTCGGATCGGCAAGGGATGCTAATTGCCGTCGCTGGGGTCACGCCGCTGGTGCTGAGCCGGTCATCGCCATGCTGAACGAAACGTTGATCGAGGTAGAGCGTCTTGAGTGTCGGGGCGAGTCGGTCAACGAAGACTGCTTGCTCGTCCGTTTCCGGAACCCGCTTTCCGCTTCCTGATGAATCGAATCTATCGCCGTTAACGTGGAGACAGTATGCGCATCTGTGGTACCAAGCTGACCCATGATGGGGCGATCGCCCTTGTCGAGGATGGACGGCTCGTCTTCTGCGTTGAGCAGGAAAAGCGGCACAACAATCCGCGTTATCAAACCATCGATAATCTCGACGCAATTGTCGCCGCTTTGGCGGAACAGGGGCTAAATCCTTGTGATGTCGATCAGTTCGTTATCGACGCCTGGGATGGCGAAGACGAGTCACAGTTTCAGGTCCGGCAGGCAACCAAACAACCGCCAGTCTTGGCGTCCCCCTCGGTAAAATGAACCCATGTCCATGGTAGCGATCGATCTTACTGACGTAAGCAAAACTTATGACAAGCTCGTTGTCGACAGACTGTCGTTCCGCGTTGCGGCGGGGGAATGCTTCGGGCTCTTGGGACCGAACGGTGCGGGCAAAAGCACGATTGCGCGTATGGTCCTCGGCATGACATCGCCTGATGCGGGGAAGATTACTGTGCTCGGCGCTCCAGTGCCGGCGCGCGCGCGTTTGGCACGTATGCGCATCGGCGTGGTCCCGCAGTTCGACAATCTTGATACCGCGTTCACTGTACGCGAGAACCTGTTGGTGTTCGGGCGCTACTTCCGGATGAGCAGACGCCAGATCGAAGCGGTCATACCGTCGCTGCTTGAGTTCGCCCGCCTCGAGAACAAAGCGGATGCGCGCGTCGGCGAACTGTCCGGCGGCATGAAGCGGCGCCTGACGCTCGCGCGTGCGCTGATCAATGACCCGCACTTGCTGGTGATGGACGAGCCGACCACCGGCCTCGATCCGCAGGCCCGCCACCTGATCTGGGAACGGCTGCGATCGCTGCTGGCGCGGGGCAAGACTATTCTTTTGACTACCCATTTCATGGAAGAGGCCGAGCGGCTGTGCGATCGGCTGTGCGTTATGGAGGAGGGGCGCAAGATCGCCGAAGGCCGCCCGTCCGCACTCATTGACGAGCAGATCGGCTGTGACGTGGTCGAGGTCTACGGCGGCAATCCGCATGAACTGGGTGCGCTGATCCGGCCGTACGCACAGCGCATCGAGGTGAGCGGTGAGACGCTTTTTTGCTATGCACCCGATCCGGAGCAGGTGCTGGTGCAGCTACGCGGGCGCGCGGGTCTGCGCCTTCTGCAGCGACCCCCCAATCTCGAGGATGTGTTCTTGCGGCTAACCGGGCGCGAGATGGAGGACTGAACAATGGGCGAACGTTATGCGGCGGCCATGCCCGCCAATGCATGGAATTGGGTCGCGGTTTGGCGCCGCAACTATCTTGGATGGAAGAAAATCGGGCTTGCATCGGTTCTCGGCAACCTCGCCGATCCGATGATCTATCTGTTCGGTCTCGGCTTTGGCATCGGAACAATGATAGGTCCTGTTGAGGGCACTTCGTACATTGCGTTTCTCGCGGCTGGCATGGTTGCCACAAGCGCGATGGCATCGGCGACTGCTGAAACGGTTTACGGGAGTTTCGGCCGCATGGACAACCAGCGCACCTGGGAAGGAATGCTATGCACTCAGCTGACGCTCGGCGATATCTTACTCGGCGAAGTGGCGTGGGCAGCCACCAAGGCCCTGATGGCGGGCACAGCAATCACTATTGTTGCCACCACGCTCGGCTACACATCGTGGCCATCCATCCTCTGCTTGCTGCCAGTCATCGCTCTCAGTGGCCTCGCCTTCGCGAGTCTAGCGATGGTCGTCACGGCGCTTGCGCCCAGTTATGAATATTTCATATTTTATAATACGCTTGTTATAACACCCATGCTGTTCCTTTGCGGCGCGATGTTTCCGGTCAACCAATTGCCCGGCGCTTTTCAGGACGTCGCCTCCTTGTTGCCGCTCGCACATGCAATTGACCTCATTCGTCCGGCGATGCTTGGCCGTCCGGCCGGCAGCATGGGCCTGCATATCGGCGCGCTTTGCATATACACGGTTTTACCGTTCTTCCTATCGGTTGCTCTATTTCGTCGTCGGCTGATGCGTTGACGCTACTCACCATTCGTAAAATTGATTCTTTGGGCGATACCCATCCACGCGTCGGATAGGTCAATACATGCGTTTTAAGGGACTCGATCTAAATCTCCTCGTTGTGCTGGACGCTTTGATCAGGGAGCGTAAAGTCACCGCCGCGGCCCGCAGTATTAACCTGAGTCAGCCGGCCATGAGCGCCGCCGTCGGTCGGTTACGCGCCTATTTCAGCGATGAGCTATTTACGATGAACGGCCGCGAGCTCATTTTGACACCGCGCGCGGAGGGGCTCGCCACAGCAGTCCGGGAGGCATTGCTGCACATCCAGCTGTCGATTATTTCCTGGGACGCCTTTAACCCGGCCCGATCGGATCGTCGCTTCCGCATCATCCTTTCCGATTACCTCACGCTCGTATTTTTTAAGAAGATCGTAAAGCGTGCTGCGCGGGAAGCTCCCGCCGTCCGCTTCGAATGTCTGCTTATTTCCGACGACCCCGAGGAGCTTCTCCGGCGCGGCGACGTTGATTTTCTGATTATGCCGGAAGTGTTCATGTCGAAACATCCTCGCGCAGCCCTGTTCGAAGATATGCTCGTGTGCGTAGGCTGCGGCACGAACAAGCAGCTGTCAGAGCCACTTACATTCGACCGATACTTGTCGATGGGGCAGGTTGTGCTTAAATTCGGGGACACCCGGCAGCCCTCCATCGAGGAATGGTATTTGCTCGAGAACGGTTTCGAGAGACGTATCGAGGTCGTCGTACAGGGCTTTAGCATGATCCCGCCCCTTCTATCAGGCACCAACCGCATCGGGACAATGCCCTTACGGCTGGCGCAGCATTTCGCAAAATTAACACCCCTGCGGATTGTCGAACTTCCGCCGCCACTTCCTGCCGCATTCACGGAGGCCGTCCAATGGCCTGCGCTTCACAATAATGATCCGGCAAGCCTATGGATGCGGGAAATGATGTTGCAGGAGGCATCTCGTATGATTACCCCGCCTAAGAGCACCGGACGTCTCAGTTGTCGGCCGACGACCCCTCGGTTATGAGAGGAGGCATGGATGGCGATTGGGATTGGGCGATTCCTGCATTGTCGAGAACGATGCAGGGAGAGCAGATCCTTCAGCCTGAAGAGGTGGCAACGATGCTGCGGCTGCATGAGCTTGGCTGGGGAATGAACCGACGGGGGAAGGAATTCGGGTGCGCGCGCAACACGGTGCCTCGGTATCTAAGCGAGGGCGGGACTGTTCCGTTTCGCAAGCCTGTGCGGCCGACCGCGTTTGACGGACCGGACAATTGGCTGCGGGAGCGCTTCTTCCCCCATGGCTCGGGCTGGATGACGATCTCGACCCGCTCCAGATGCGCCGGGAACGCCTTGCGCGGTCGCGCAGCACGTCGCGGCTCGCCTGTCGGTCTTGCGGCCTCGAGCTCGGACTCAATCGCGCCGAGCCCAGTCTGGATTTCGAAGGCGAAGGCCTGCTGGGCACGTTCGAGCTTCTCGGAGCTGCGACCGAAGCGGCGCGCTCCAGCTGCTTGATGATCCCATGAAGGTCGGCGATCTTCTCCTGGGCACGCTCGTTGAGTGTCGCCATCCGGACGATCTCGGCCTTGAGTGTTTCGCTCCGGAGTTGTTGCAGTTCGGCCTTCTCCGCCGCCATGGCGACGAACATCGCCTTGAGCGGATCGATTTCGTGGGGACGGGCCGAAGCGCTTCTCGTCATGACGCCGACAGGAGCTTATTTTGCACGGCCTGAGGCCCGCCTTTTGCGCCTGAGTCACTTCGCCACGGCCTATCCGGCCGACGTCGGACGCCGTCTCCGTTCGGCTCAAACGCGCCAGTCCATGCCTTCGACGAGCGCCATCAGTTCCGCGCGGCAAGCCGGATCACGCCGTTCTCCACCCGCGGCCAGCGGAACTTGTCCTCGTCCAGCGCTTACGGTGCGGGTATGCCGGCGTCGAGCAAACAGAGAGAAGTTTGGGGCCGAACCAGGTCGGCCCCGTTACGAAGTGTTGTCCTGGTGGTTTGAGTGTCGAATCTTCAGATCGATTGCTTGGGCGACCAGCGTCCCCGCCGCCAGCGAGCCCGCAACTGCTCAGCAGAAGGAAGTGAACGTGAGTGCATCCATTTCGTAAATGTGTGCCTATCCAAGCAATCGATTTCTCTAATTATCCGATGAGCAATATGAACGCGTCAGGCAGGGTGCATCATTAGGAGTATTTTCGATGGCAAAGATTATCGAGGGTGGCCCGGGTGCCGAAACACTCATCGGCACCGAGCTTGACGATTGGATGGAGGGTTTCCAGGGCGGTGACTGGATTGACGGTCGTGGCGGCAACGACGAGATCTCGGGTGGCCCGGACAGTGACCGACTCATCGGCGGCAAGGGTAACGACCGCATCTTCGGCGGAGATGGCTGGGACGATCTCTCCGGCGACAACGGCCGCTTCAACCCGCGCGTCTCCGGTGAGGACAATGACAGGCTCAGCGGCGGTCCCGGCCAGGATGTCCTCTACGTGGGTGACGGCCAGGACACGTTGACCGGGGGCACCGACAGTGACACGTTCGTGTTCCAGTTCCACAATCCGGTGCCTGGGGTTGTCGGGTCGAAGTCGGACATTACCACTATCACCGATTTCAACCCGGCGGAGGACAAGTTCGCCTTCGATGCGGTGGGCCTCTACAATGACGGTTTTGGCGCGAACTTCGTCAACAACGCCAGCATACAGTCCGGCTACCCGGTGAGCAGCTTCTACAGTGGTGCGGCCTCAGGTGCGAACGGCGAACACGTCGTGGTAATCACTGGCGAATCTTTCAACTCTGCTTCTGAAGCCGCGAGTGCGATCTCCGGCGAGCACGCCGGCGACATCATTGTCTACCAAAGCAGCTACACCGACAGAGTCGCAACTCTGGCCTATGTCACCGCCGACAACAACGCGCATGAATTCGTCCACCTGGGCGGTGTGGTCACCGTGGCCGACCTAGGCCTGACCGCGTCGGACTTCACCTTCGTTTGATCCAGAAAACCCATACGGAACAGCGCCCCGCCCCCCGGGGGCGGGCGCTTTCCGTTTCCGCTACTTGCGATGGGCCGGGGCGCCCGGGAGCAGTCGCAGCGTGTACAGCTTGACGAAGCCCTGCACGTCGCGCTGGTCGTACACCGAAATCTCCCTGAAGGCGTGGAGGCGGAAGCCTGTTCGGGCCCTTGCGGCCGGCCACGATGACGTTGCCCTTCCAAACCTTCAGCCGGACGGTGTTGTTGTTGACCCGCTCCATTAGATGCCAAACCAAACACATTCGGCGGGAGCACTGATCCTGAATCAGCGCGCGGATGCAGTCGGTTGCCGCTCGGGGAGCAATATAGGGAGCTGGGTCGCCAGATCTTCACGGAGCCCTACGTGAGTAACCATTCCTTGAAGGATTCAGCTTTGAGACCTTTCCCTCTGAGTTCCGCTATTTGGGGAATTCTGTTGATCAGCGGCGTGGTCAACGTGCTTGCGCTGATCTCGCCGCTGTTCATGCTTCAGGTCTACGACCGCGTTCTGGCAAGTGGCAGCGTATCGACGCTAGTGGGGCTCGTCGTGCTTGCTGCAGGGCTTTATGCGTTCCAATGCCTGCTCGACGTTTTGCGCGCCCGCGTGCTGCTGCGGATTGGCGAGCGTTTCGATGAACAGTTTTCCGGACGCGTTCACGATGCGATCGTTCGCCTTCCGCTTTTAACGCGCATGCCGGGCGACGGCTTGCAGCCGCTTCGCGATCTCGACAATATTCGCGGATTCTTAGGTGGAAACGGTCCGACAGCGTTCTTCGATCTGCCATGGATGCTGCTTTATCTTGCCATTTGCTTCCTCTTTCATTTCTGGATCGGCATGACGGCCCTTATCGGGGCGATCGGTCTCACATCTCTGACACTTCTTGCCAACACTCTCTCGCAACAACCGATACGCGATACCATTGCCCACAACATGGCACGAAATGGTCTACTGCAAGCAGCGCGTTGCAATGCCGAGGTCGTGCAAGCTCTCGGTCTCGGAAGGCGGATCGCTGCCCGATGGCACACGGCCAATGCCAAGTATCTGGCCGCCAGCCGGAAAGCCGGGGACGTGGCAGGTGGGCTGGGTGCCATTTCAAAGTCGCTGCGCGTGCTGCTGCAATCGGCCATTCTTGCCGTCGGCGCGTACCTTGTGATCAGTCAGGAGGCTACGGCCGGGGTCATGATTGCAAGTTCGATCATGATGGGGCGTGCGCTGGCTCCGGTCGATCTGGCCATTTCAAGCTGGAAACCCTTCCTCATGGCGCGCCAGGGTTGGGCGCGGCTGGAGGACCTCCTGGGAAAGGTTCCTGAAACCGCTCCTGTTATGCCAATGCCTGCACCTGAACGCGAACTCCGCCTCGAAGGCGTGACAATCGTTCCGCCCGGCGAAAGGAAGCCGACCGTGACCGGCCTTGCGTTTGCCGTTCAGGCGGGAAGCGCACTCGGGATCATCGGTGCATCGGGTTCGGGCAAGTCGACACTCTCGCGCGCCATCGTCGGCGCATGGACGCCGGTCGCCGGAAAGGTTCGCATCGACAGCGCAAGCCTCGATCAATGGGACCGGGAAGCGCTAGGCCGTCATATCGGCTATCTGCCGCAAGGTGTTGAACTATTCGACGGCACCATTGCCGAAAACATCGCTCGTTTTGAAGACGATCCTGACCCTGAGGCTATTGTCGCCGCGGCGAAGGCAGCGGGCACGCACGAACTGATCCTCCGATTTGAGCGCGGCTACGAAACCCCGATTGGTGAGGCCGGATCGGCACTTTCCGCCGGGCAGCGCCAGCGTGTCGGTCTTGCCCGTGCCCTTTATCGAGACCCTTTCCTTGTTGTGCTCGATGAACCCAATGCCAATCTCGATGCGGAAGGCGAGGCTGCGGTCGTTAAGGCGATCGCCTCCGTGCGCGAGCGCAAGGGCATTGCGGTTGTCGTTGCCCATCGGCCGAGCGCCATCCGCGCCGTGGATTTGGTGTTGGTGATGGAAGGTGGACGGCAGCGAGCATTCGGTGCGCGTGATGAAGCGCTTTCCAAAGTCCTTAAGGGGGCAGCGATGGCATCAGGCGCTGGGGTCAAGGCCATCGAGTCTACACAGGATAACGAGCGCGCTGACATGGAGGATCCCGGTGTCCGGCATTCATCAGAACAATGACGTTTCCAGGTCCATTCGCCGGCATCTGGTGGCGGGCCTGCTGGCGAGCGTGATCTTTGTGGGAGGAGCCGGAGCCTGGGCGGCCTTCACGAATCTGTCCGGCGCGGTTGTCGCGTCCGGACACTTTGTCGTCGATTCCTATGTGAAGAAGGTGCAGCACCCGACCGGCGGGGTGGTGGGAGAAATCCTGGTGAGCGAAGGTGATAAAGTAAAAGCCGGCGACATCCTCATGCGGCTCGACGCCACCCAGACGCGCGCCACTCTCGCTGTAGTCACCAAGCGGCTCGATGAGCTGGCCGCCAACCTGGCACGACTCGAAGCTGAGCGTGACGATCTGGCGGAGATCGCCTTCCCGGACTGGCTGCTCGCCCGCAGAGATGTTCCGGACGTAGCTTCGGCAGTACATGGCGAGACGCGGCTGTTCGAATTCCGCAGACAATCCCGCGACGGAAGGCAGGCGCAGCTAGCGGAACGCATCACTCAATATGAGCACGAGATCGAGGGGCTCAAGGCGCAGGAAATCGCTTGTGAGAAAAGCACCGAGATCCTCCAAAAGGAAATTGCTGCCCTGAGTGGGCTGCGCGTCCAAGGCATTGTCTCGGACCAACGCTTGAACAGTCTGAAGACGCAGGTTGCCACTTTCGGCGGCGAACGCGGTGAGAAGATTGCACAACAGGCACAGAGCGCAGCCCGCATAGCCGAAACGCGCCTGCAGATCCTGCAGATCGATCCGGATTTCAAGACGGAAGTCGGCCAAGAGCTCAGAGAGGTTCAGGCGCAGGTTGGGGAGTATGTTGAGCGCAAGGTGGCGGCTGAACAGGAACTGCGACGGATCGATATTGTCGCGCCGCAGTCAGGCGCCATTCAACAACTCGCAGTTCATACTGTCGGAGGAGTGATCACGCCCGCCGATCCGATTATGCTAATCGTGCCGGAAGGCGACGATCTTGCGCTTGAAGCACGAATCACCCCGAAGGACATCGACCAAATCCAGCTTGGTCACAAGGCCGTGCTGCGGATGTCAGCCTTCAATCTGAGGACCACGCCGGTATTGAACGGATATGTCAGCCGGATCGCAGCCGATCTGGCGACGGACGAAAAAAACGGCGTTTCGTATTACCTGGTGCGTCTGTCGGTTCCGCATGCGGAACTGACGAAGCTCAAGGACCTGACGCTCGTGCCCGGCATGCCGGCCGAAGCGATGATCCAGACGGGCGAGCGTACGGCGCTTTCTTATTTTGTGAAGCCGCTGTCGGACCAAATCAGTCGCGCATTCCATGAGGAATGAAAGTGATCCACAGAAATATTTTGTTGGTATTCTTGTTGGTTGTTACGCATGCATGAGAGTCATAACCGTCTGAAAACACAACCATGCGTTCCTCAGTTGGATTGCGCCTCTGACTCAGATACGTGGTTCCGCGGTCATTTTGCCCTTGCAAGTCGCTGCCCATTCAGTTCTTGGCCTCGAGCGCATTAAGATACCCATCATCGTACACAAAGGCTGGAAAAGAGTCCGGTGTCTTGAGCGATCCTAGGTCTGGAGACCTAGGTGAGCCTGCAAGCACAGGGCCAGGACATGATTGAGCGTCTGCAATATTCGGACAGGTGCATAGAAAGACAGGCAGGCGCCAAAGACGCGCTTTCAACGCACTAAACCGATGCTGCGCACCCCGAGCGTCTTGCCGCCCTCGCTCCCGCCGGTAGGAATCAATCGCGAGCAGGCTGCGACGTTCATCGGCGTAAGCTCAACGACCTTTGATGAAATGGTCCAGGACGGCCGGATGCCGCAGCCACGAATGCCGAGCAAGGGGCGCATTGTTTGGGACGTCGAGGAACTTGTATTGGCGTTTCGAAAGCTCCCTCACCGCCAAATCGGAGGAGCACCAAAGCTTGACGAAGATTCGCCGCCACTAGACAATCCTTGGGATCGAAAACCACGAACATGACGGATGAGCCCGTGAAGGTCGATCTTAAGGGCGTAGTGAAGGACACTGATCGCCACGGCAATGATCGGTACTATTTTCGCGCACCGGGTCGGAAGAAGGTCCGGCTCCGTGAACCGACCGGCAGCGACGAGTTCCTCGAGGAACTGCGGTGCGCGCGCGCCGAGGTCACTTATGTTCGGCCCGGCACTCTTCCCGAGATTTGCCGGCGCCTCCCCAAGCCTTCCGAGCCAGCGAAGAAAGGCACGTTGCTGTGGCTTTGCCAGGAGTATTACCGTCGGGGCGGCACGGAAATCACCCAAGACACTATGGCGCGCCGACGAGCAATTCTGGAGCGCGTATGCGAATTACCTCATCCCCTCGAAGGTGACCCGGATCCTCAGTATCCCACCAAGGGATCTCTGCCATTCGCCGGTATGAAACGGTCTCATGTTAAGGAGATCAGGGACACCAGGCTCGACGCCCTTGGCGCGGCAAACAATATCGTAAAAGCCATCAGCGCGATGTTTGAGTGGGCAAAGGACACAGAGATTCCGGGCGTCGACTCCAATCCCGCCCGCGGCATCAGACGGCTAAAGAGCGGCGACGGCTGGCACCCATGGGACGTGTCGGAGATCGTTCAATATGAGAAGCGGCATCCGCTGGGTACCGCAGCCAGACGTGCGCTCTCGATCTTCATGTTTACTGGCCTGCGGTTGTCCGACGTCGCGATCTTCGGTCGACAGCACATCACGCTCGTCTACAACGAGGAGACCGAGCAGTGGGAGAAGTGGATCAGAATTAAGCCTGGGAAGACCAGTCGTAACAAGGATGCGGTGTTGGTGGAGCTCCCGCTTCTGCCCGAACTAGAGGCGGAACTTGAGCACACGCCCTCCGACCAGATGACCTTCCTGGTCAATGAGTATGGTCGCCCGTTCTCGGAGAACGGTCTGGGCAACAAGATGCGCCAGTGGTGTGATCAAGCTGAGCTGCCGCACTGCAGTGCTCATGGAATTCGCAAGGCCGGCGCGACGATCGCCGCTGAGAACGGCGCGACGCACGAGCAGCTGAAGGCGATATATGGGTGGACTACGTACCAGCAGCCCGACCACTACATCAAGAAAGCGCGTCGCCGGAAGGTAGCGAGAGCGGCGAAATACCTGCTGGTTATCGATCGAAAAGAGAACAAAATTGTCCCACTTTCTGAGGGGGTTGAAAGAGGTGGGACAAAAATGGCCAAAAAATCCAATTAAATCAACGGCCACAAAAGCCAATGGTGGGCCCGGAGGGACTCGAACCCCCAACCAAGCGGTTATGAGCCGCCGGCTCTAACCATTGAGCTACAGGCCCCACGGCGCTGGATTAGTGTTTTTCCCTGAACCGCACAAGGCTTTCCGAGCAGGCGTTCCAAGGGGGCTGGCAGGGATCGCCCAAATCAGCCCATATTGATAACCTATTGCACGTCGCCCATTGGACGCCGGCCAACACTCGGCTGTCTTGGGATCCCAGATCGAGGAGATTTCATGACCAGACGTATCTTGCCCCTGGCGATTGCCGCCGCAATCGCATTTCCGGCGATCGCGGCCGCCGCCGATTCGCCACCGCCGCCGCGTATCGTCGTCACCGGTGAAGGCGAGGCGGCGATAGCACCCGATCTGGCTCTGCTGACGCTCAGCGTCATGCGCGAAGCCAAGACGGCACGTGCAGCGCTCGATGCCAATAACGACGCCATGGCCGCGGTGATCGCTGCCATGAAATCGTCCGGCATCAAGGAGCGCGACCTGCAGACAGCGGGCATCCAGATCAATCCGCGCTATAACTACACCAACAAGCCCGACGGCAGCCAGGAGGCCGAGCTTGTCGCCTATCAGGTGACCAACACGCTTTCGGTGCGCGTCCGCGACATCGACAAGACCGGCGACATT
This sequence comes from Mesorhizobium sp. M1365, assembly GCF_040317865.1. Classification (NCBI taxonomy): domain Bacteria; kingdom Pseudomonadati; phylum Pseudomonadota; class Alphaproteobacteria; order Hyphomicrobiales; family Phyllobacteriaceae; genus Mesorhizobium; species Mesorhizobium sp. M1365. The sequence goes on along the minus strand of NZ_JAMYLG010000037.1, from coordinate 2,054 downwards.
CTCGACAAGGCGGTGTCGCTCGGCGTCAACCAGGGCGGCGGCATCTCCTTCTCCAACGACGATCCGGCGGCAGCCGTCACCGAGGCGCGCAAGAAGGCCGTCGCCAATGCCATGGCCAAGGCCAAGACGCTGGCCGAAGCGGCCGGCGTCGGCATCGGCCGGGTCCTGGAAATCACCGACCAGAATTTCGCACCACCGCCGATGCCGATCAACGCCAAGGCATTCGATGCCGCCGGCGCGTCGGTCCCGGTGCAAGCCGGCGAGAATTCCTATACCGCACAGGTGACGGTGACTTTCGAATTGAAATGATCATCGCTTGCAGCATGAAAAAACCCCGGAGGATCGATCCTCCGGGGTTTTTTGAGCCGCGCTTTCCGTCCTGGCGGAAAGGGCTCCGCTACTCTACCGGCTGCAAGTCAGCCGGCCGCAAGCCCGAAGACCTTAGCGATAGATGATCGGACAGCCGCGCTCGTTGGCGAATACGATTACGACGCGGTCGCCATACTGGCGGCCGGCGACCTTGACCGTGCGGCGGTTGATGTCGATGATGCGGGCGCGGTGCAGGCCCATGCGTTCGGCCTTGTCAATGGCACGCTCCGGCGAACAGGACCGGCGCCAGCCGCCATGACGGCGGTGTTCGCGATAGTAACCATCATCTTCGTCGCCGGTATAGACGCCGACGCGCGGATCCTGGTTGTTGCCGAAGCCGAGATAGATGCTGTCAGCATGAGCGGGGATGGCAGCAAGCGTGCCAAGGCCGACAAGTGCCGAAAGAGCAACCGTCTTGATGGTATTGAACATTGTCTTCTCTCCTTGTTTGAGGGTTTCCACCCGTTTTCGTCAAACCTATGCGAGGAGAATGCACCCGCCTGTCTGAATTTTTTGCGAACCGGCCATTCATCCCCCGTTCATGCGGCAAGAATGGGCCAGCCGTTAGTCTGTCCGTTTCTGGAACCGTTCTATGCAGGGCAGATGGGGAACGTACCCTTTTGCCATGGTTCCCGGTCTTCGTTACCGCAGGAAATCCTAAGGCTCGTCCGCGAGCATATGGTCGAAATAGTCGTCCGGCTCGGCAAGGTCGGTCTCGCTGGCGCTGACCCGGCCGCGCATCGAGATGCCGGCCTCGTGCACGGTCTCGTCGCTTCCCGACACCAGCCTGTGCCACCAATAGAGATCGCGGCCCTCGGCCACCAGCCGGTAAGCGCAGGTCTTGGGCAGCCAGCTGATGGTGCGCACGTTCTGCGGCGTCAGCCCGACGCAATCCGGAACACGCGCCAGCCGGTTGGCATAGTCGGAGCAGCGGCAGCTTCCAGCGTCGAACAGCCGGCAGCCGACGCTGGTCCAGTAGATCTCTCCGGTGTCCTCGTCTTCGAGTTTCGACAGGCAGCACTTGCCACAACCGTCGCAGAGTGATTCCCACTCGGCCGGGGTCATCGCCTCGAGCGTCTTGGTCTTCCAGAACGGCTTTTCCATCGTCGGCATGTGGCCCCCGGACGCTTCAAGGTCAAGCACGGCAACCGTGCACCCTCGTCCGAACGATACGCCGGGACCATACGCCGGAACATACGCCAGGACCATACGAATGACATGAAGTCGCCTTCAAAACGCCGGTCAATCGCCCTGTGCCACAGCTAGAACCTACAAACAGGAACCAAACATGGTTGCTGAAAGTTTGGGCATGGATGGGACGCCACAAGGAGTGTTTATGATGAAACGCCAACCACGGATTCTGGCAGGCACGGCGCTTGGCCTGTTGATGGCGTCCGCGCCGCTAGGCGCGTTCCCACTGCAAGGCGACGCCGCATTCGGCCCCGTGCAACGTACCGCAGCGCCGCTCATCCCAGTGCAATCGAGTTGCGCCGAGGGCGAGTCGGCGGAGGCCTGCGCGCAAAGCCAGCAGGCAGAGCAGCCCAGAAAGAAGAAGCGCGACCAGCAGCAGCAAACGGAATCCGCTCCGGCCGAGCAGGCGGCTCCAGCCGAGTCCGAGCAACCCCGCAAGAAGCGGCGCAATCAGCAGCAGCAAACAGAATCCGCTCCGGCCGAGCAGATCGCTC
>NZ_JAMYLG010000036.1:0-51969 GCF_040317865.1 Mesorhizobium sp. M1365 | reverse complement strand
CGTACCGGAGTTTGCCTGCGTCCCAAGCGTCCGCCGTGCCGGAAACTTCCGGTCAAGGCTGGCGCGGCACGCGCCACAGCGATGCGGCTCTGGCCTTGACGGGCTGACTTCGGTCCGGCGTTCTCTCGACAAGCAGGCAGTTCCCTCGTCGAACATGATTTCCCTATCGGGAAAAGCCTGGACGAACCTTCTCCGACTCTGCTCCCACTTCGGCAACGGGCGAACCCGCTTGAAGATAGGCGAATACCCGAAACCAGAACCGGTACTCCCGTATCCGCCCATTGCAATACGCCGACACGGCGCACCAGGCGATTGCGGTTGCGGCTGTCTTTCCCCACAGGGCTGTCGCTGCCTCTGCAGCTTCAGGCACGGTCCGTTTCTGCACGGCGGCATCGCGGTTGAAGGCATCCAACAGATTGGGATCGCTCACCGCCCGATGGTGAGACGTGCCCGCCACAAGATACGGTCGTCATCAGCTGCGAACATCCTTCGGCCGAGCAACGGCAGGCAATGACGGTGCGCCGGCTGAAACGAATTTACTATGTCCGCAGCGTCGAATATTACGCCGCCCCGCGCCGTAGCGACCGAGCACTGAAAAAAGCTACACGATAGCGTAATGGTGGATACGCGATTGGAGCTACACATATGACCTTGAACATCCGAAACGACGAGGCCGACAAATTGGCGCGGGAGCTTGCCCGCCTCGACCGCACCAATATCACCGAAGCGGTGATATCCGCTCTCCGTGAGACAATCCGAAACCGGATGCAAAAGGAGCGGCCGCGCGAGACCGCACAGAAGATTCTGGCAAAACATGGCCTGTCTTTCCAACCTGATCGAAAGCCGGTCCCACAAGAAGCCTATCACGACCTGGATCACGATCTGCAGGGCGACGAATAATGTTCGTGGATGCCTGTGCCATCGTGTCGATGATGGCTGGCGAGGACACGGCCGATAGCTATGAAGCCGCCTTCTGGAAGCGCCCTCCCCCTTCACATCGACGCTCGCCGCGTGGGAGGCGATTATTGTTCTATCCCGGCCGGACCAGGTGAATTGCCCGTACAGCGCCGCCGAGGCGGTCGTGGTCAAATGGCTGGAAGCAGAAGAATCGCGCTTCGCGAGCCAGGATCGCCGCTGCGAGTACTGTCCTATGCCGTCGCGGTTGCCGAAAAACACGGAATTGGCAACGCTACCTCAGCAATTTCGATTGCTTTCACTACGCCTATGCCATGACAATGCGCGCGCCGCTGCTGACGCTCGACGGGCTCTTGCGCGAAACCGAAGTGAAGATCCTGCCACAAAGCACAACGGCCCTTTCCGCGGAAAAAAAGCCATAGCCGGAACGCGCCCCCAGAGCGCGCTGTGTGTATTGGCGATCTGCTGCCGCCGGGCGTGCTCAACATCGTCAACGGCTTTGGTCTCGAGGCGGGCAAGCCACTCGCGTCGTCGCCGCGCATTGCCAAGATCGCCTTTACCGGCGAGACCACGACGGGCCGGCTGATCATGCAATATGCCAGCCAGAACCTTATCCCCGTAACACTGGAATTGGGCGGCAAATCGCCAAACATCTTCTTCAAGGATGTTGTCGCCGAGGACGACGATTTCTTCGACAAGGCGATCGAAGGCTTCGTCATGTTTGCGCTAAACCAGGGCGAGGTCTGTACCTGCCCGAGCCGCGCGCTCATCCATGAATCGATCTACGATACGTTCATGGAACGCGCGCTGAAGCGCGTCGAGGCGATCGTACAGGGCGATCCGCTCGATCCGGCGACGATGATTGGCGCCCAGGCCTCGTCCGAGCAGTTGAGAAGATGACTGGAAACCGGATTAGACTATGCATGCAAAAAAGTTACGGCGACGCCGGAAGCCCCTGAACTGATCGCGGAAATTGTTGCCGAGCACGGACCAGTGCTGTTCCACCAATCCGGCGGCTGCTGCGACGGGTCTTCGCCGATGTGCTATCCGCGTGCTGGCTTCATCGTCGGCGATCAGGATGTGTTGCTCGGCCACATCGGCGACGCGCCCTTCTATATCGGGGCTTCGCAATTCGAGGTCTGGAAGCACACCGACCTCATCATCGACGTAGTGCCTGGCCGCGGCGGCATGTTCTGCCTCGATAACGGACGGGAGAAGCGATTCCTGACACGGTCGAAGATCTGCGCTGTTCAGATCGGGACGTAGCCTTCCCATCCGACTGCAGCCGATGCTCAGACCGCTACCGAACGCCCGCCTTGCCGGTTTCGAAATATTTGTCGAACTTTGTCGCGATGCTCCTGACAAAGGGCCGGCTTTCCGCAGGCACGACGAAGCGGTCACCATCAAGTTCAAGCAACCGCGCAGGATCTTGGAGGGCCGTGGAACTCGCTCGGACGAGAAGTCTTTGGCCGGCTGCGCACCGATATTCTTCCTTGGCGCATCGAGGGCGATGTCCTAGAGGTTGTCGGCAATACACCGGTTTTCGGCGGCGAAAAGGCGATCACTTACGCCGATGCCGCTCTGGTCCTTCGCGCTTTGTGCGTGAAGCGGCTCCGGAGCGGCGACGTCGGCAACTAACACGTGACGCTGCGTAGGTTCCCGTCAAAGCCGGAGGAGCCGGGCACAAGGGCAGCTCGGCTCCGTATCATCCACCCAGTATGCGTCACGATTTGCCCTGATCGCCTCTATTTGCCGCGCCCGACAAAGCGCTTCAGTCGACCTCACCTCGTCCACTTCGGCAAGACGTGGCGAGCGTCTGCGCGGCCGGCGAATTCATCCAACCCGACCCGCTTGCTGACACTGAAGAAGCAGGGCCAGGTGCCGAAGCGCATGATCCCCGACAAGCCTCGGCTCCTATGGAGCAGCGCGACCCTCCGGCTGCCCGCAACGATCTGGAGCGAGGCCAGCGCGAGCCCGCTGCCGAAAACCACGCCGAACGGCCCCGGGATCGGCGTCAGCGCCGGAATGGCCAGAAATAGGATTGTGAAGCCGATGCCGGTTTGGCGAAACGGGCCTCTCGCCAGGGCGGTTGGAACTCGAAATCACTGAAGGGGTTCTGATCCGCGACCGGACTACTGCGTTGTTCTTCGTCGGCTAAAGTCGTTTGGTGTCAAGATTGCCATGGATGATTTTGGGACGGGGTATGCTTCACTCGCGTCTGGCGCAGAAGTCTGCGGCACAGGCGAGCGTGCGGGCGTGCAATCAATCGTTCGTCAGATATTTCATCCGCTACTTGGAGACGCGGCGCTCAGCGATGGCGTGGCGTCCGCATCGCTGATATTGTCTCGCCAGACTGTAGGACGGCAGCATACGATGAATAGCGACCCCGAGAATCCCGAGTCCGTTGAACAACTACTCGACGTACCGGACCTCGCCAATGCTTTGGAAAACGAACAGTTCAGAAAATTTCTCGATCAAGTGCCGATTGCGATCGCAGTGTCGGACTTGCGAGGCGACGAACGTGTGGTCTACGCCAATCCCGAATTCGAGAAGCTGTCGGGTGTAAAGGCGGAAGAGCTTGCTCGGGAGGATTGGGCGGTCCTTTCCGCCAGCGGTCTCAATGAGCCGGCGGACCAGTCGCTGACCGAGGCGCTCGCGGACGAGACAGATTTCGTCGGGACGTTTCGGCTTCACCGCGGCGAGGATGAGCCCGCTATCGTGGACGTCTATTCGAATCTCATTCAGGAAGACAATGGCAAAGTCTGTTTTCGCCTCGTTGCCCTTGTCGACGTTTCGGCCCACAGCGAGACTGACACCCGCCAGACCGAGGAGCGTATCCGTGAAAAAGACGTTCAGCTGCGCGAACTACAGCACAGGGTAAAGAACAATTTGCAAATGATTACCGCCCTGATCCGAATGGAAGCTCGAAATGCGGTAGAGCCTGACCAAAAGCGTTTCGACCGCCTGGCAGGCCGCGTCAATGCCCTCGCGATGCTCTACCAAGCACTTTCCGGCGGCGAACCAAAGGACGAGGTCGATCTAGGCGTCTATCTCGGTCAGATCGCCTCGGCAGTCATGACGTCGCATGCTACCGAAGGTATCCGGCTTGATATGAGCGTGGACTCGTACCCGGTTTCGATCAATGTCGCCATGCCGGCGGGACTGGTTGTGAATGAACTGCTGACCAATGCACTGAAGCATGCTTTTCAAGGACGCGAAGGCGGCACGATCACTCTGCACAGCACCGTTGAAGGTGACGGGTGTCGTGTGGTCGTTGCCGATGACGGCATCGGCCTGCCAGCAAGCGAGACATGGCCCAGGCATGGCAAGCTCGGTGCGCTAATCGCGCGCTCGCTTATCGAAAACGCCAATGCGCAATTCCATGTGAGCTCCAGCCCGAATGAGGGCACGAAGGTAACTATCCTGTTCAGGCGGTCCGCCGCCGCCGCTCCGTAGATCGGACCTTGTCCAGACGAACCGCGCTGGTGGCTGGAGAGCGAATTCCAAGACTCTTGCCCGCAGATTTCGACGCGCCTTCTTCGATCGCTGACGGCCGCTAACGTCAGGGGAGCGGGTCCTTCAGCTTGCGGTTTTTGCCTTCGCGGTGAGAGCCGTTCCGCGGCAGCCCTGTTGGATCAGACAGCTTGTGGAGGAGCTTTCGCGTCATTTATTCAGAGCCAGCGCGCCCGTCGACAAGGTCAGTTTCGAGCGCCTGCTGAGTGGTTCGAACGTTCTCAACTATCAGCTTTATTCGGACTCAGCCCGTAGTGTCGTCTGGGGCTCTTACTTCTGGGGTTCCCGGCTGGTGCGCCGGCATTTGAGTTGACGTTGAACGCATTTGGAACCGGCGGAGGGGCCGCAACCATATACGGCGCAGTCCTTGGCAGCCAACCAACGGCGCCCCTGGAAGCTATCTCTCGGCTTTCTCCGGTAGCAATGTCGAATTTCGCTACCGGTATACTTCTTCCAGTTCGTGCAGCACGGGAACGGGCGCGATCTCGCGGCCAAGCTTTAGCGTAACGGCTATCGTACCGGCCAACTGCCTGGTCGCCATGCAGAACATCGATTTTGGATCTGTGGGAACGCTAGGCGCAAATGTCGACGCGACGGGGCAGGTGTCGGTCACGTGCACGCCGGCTACCGCCTGTACTGTCTCCTTGAATGGAGGCACCACCGGCTCCACGCCAACAGCGCGCAAAATGTCGAAAGGCGCGGAAACAGTCACCTATGGCCTATTTAAGGATGTCGCGCGGTTGCAGCCATGGGGTGATGCATCGACCCCGGGAAGCACGGTGCCGGGGACCGGAGACGGTGCGACCCAAAACCTGACCGTCTATGGACGGGTGCCGCCGCAGGCGACACACTGTGGTGGTGACGATCACTTACTGAACATGCCCGGTACCATGTCTTGCGAAATGACCCAAGACGACCCTGTCGGCGCCTCAACGTGCCGAATCTATGGACGGGTGTGCGTGGTGGATAGCCCCGCAGCGCTGCGATCCTGACCAAGAGAAGCCCGCCACCTTGCGGGTGACGGGCCGGCCGCGAGGCCAGGAGAGTGTTGTCAAAGCCTCACGGCCGATTCGACGCTCCCGTTAACGGCGCACTCTCCTCAGCGGCGCGCGATCAGCATGCAAAGCTGACGCAGATCGCTGTCATACGTGCCTTCGCTGCTGAGCACGTCGGCGCAGCGCTTCTTCATGCGAATCAGCTGGCTGCTGGACAGCTGAGCAACAACGCTCGGCGGGGTGCCGGGCGTCCCTGGCGTTCCAGGTGTCCCCGGCGTTCCGGGAGTCCCAGGGGTGCCGGGAACGGCACCGCCACCAACGCCAACGCCGACACCACCTGTGCCACCAACGTTGGCGCCGACCCCCGCTGTAACGCCGCCCGCGCCACCTACATTTGCGCCTGCGCCGGCAGTGACACCACTCCTGCCGCCTATATTAGCGCCTGCCCCAGCGGTCACGCCGTTCGTGCCACCTATGTTGGCGCCAGCACCGGCAGTGACACCACTCCTGCCGCCAATATTAGCGCCGGCACCGGCGGTAATGCCCCTGCTGCCGCCTATGTTAGCACCAGCGCCGGCATTCACTCCGCCGCGCCCACCGATCGAGGCGCCGGCTCCCGCTCTGATGCCGCCACTACCGCCGATCGAAGCGCCGAGACCAGCGTTGATGCCGCCTGGGCCGCCAATTGATGCGCCGGCACCGACGTTAATTCCCGCCGCACTGGAAGGAAATGATAGAGATAAAACAAGTGCACCACCGGCTAAAGCTGTGGCGAAACTCTTGACGAAATTTGCCATGACACTCTCCTTTGATACTTGCCTCATAGTAGCAGTTTCAATGCCCGCTACTTCAGCGATAACGAGCTCAGAGAGTTAGTGGATTGCTAACCCGGAACTATCTTTGAGATTGTCACTTACGATTAGAAAAATATTCTGAAACAATTTGAAATGAATGGAGCGAGTACATTCTCGGCCCAGGCTCTTTCGTATTCGGCGATGAAGTTCACATGAGGGGTGTCACGCGCAGAGGCGCAAGTGTCGAGAACGGCGGGCACAATCGACCTCCTTACGAAGAGGATAACAGTGCCACGCGGCTTCCTACTCCAGAACGAGCACGCCCTCCTCCTTGGCGGCCTCCTGCAGGACTGCACCGCCAGCGTCCACTTCGGTCCCCTCTTGGTCCACTTCATGAGTTCCTCGGCGGCACCCTCGACATGGCTAACCCCGTACCGGATGCCAGGTCCGTCGGTCCTGACGTACACCGGAGGGGAGAACCAATGGGTTGCCATGGGGGGAACTTAGAGCGGCACAGGCCTGCCGACCAACGCAGGTTATAGGGAACGATGTAGGCCCTCGCGGGTTTAGAACTCGCAGCGCTCGGTTCTTCTCTTGGATGTGCAGCCGCTGTTGGGGCCCGTCGCCTTTCTCATGGGCGACGGGCCTCTTGGTTAGAACAGTCCGCTGGTTGCCATTGGGGGGAGTAACGCCCCCTCCTCTTTTGCAGCAGCCGGGAATGCCTTACCAGCCACTTGAGGTGACACCTTATCGGCCAGCGCGGCCGTGCAGATACGTACCGCAACGTTCCACCGATGTCCCCGGTTAGTCCACTTCATGAGTTCCTCGGCCGCACCCTCGACGCGGCTGATCGCGACGCGGACACCTGGGTGGTCGGTCCTGACGTAGACCGGAGGGGAGAACCAATGGCGAGACATAGAGGAAACTTAAAGCGGAACCAGCCTGCCGATCAACCCAGGTTGTAAGGGAACGATGTAGGCCCCTCGCGGGTTTAGGGGTTGCAGCGGGATTCTTCGTGATGTGCAGCCGCTGTTCGGGTCCGTCGCCTTTCTCACGGGCGGCGGACTCCTTTCGCGAAGGCGGTGTTGGCCAGAGAACGTTTACCGCAGTTCAAGTTAGCTAGTTGTCATTGGGAGAGTAATGTCCCCTCCTCCATGGCAGCGGCCAGGAACGCCTTGCAGCACTCCTCAGGCTCCATCTCGTCGAATATCACGGCGTGGCAAACGCGCAACTGCGAGGTCCCAGCAAGGGCCACGCTTGGTCCACTTCATCAGCTCCTCGCCGGCTGTCTCGGCGTTGTTGACGTTGCGGATTTCCCCTGGACGCCCGGTCTTGACGGGGACCGGAGGGTTGAACCAGTGGCGAGCCATGAGAACTCCTATTCAGGAAAGATCATGCCCTCCTCCTTGGCAGCTTCCTCGAACGCGTCACGGGCCTGCTGTGGAGACACCTTGCCGCTGATGGCATCCATACAGGCGCGCTCCGCCTTTTGCCACTTACCACGCTTGGTCCACAAGACGAGTTCCTCGGCCGCAGCCTGAACGTGGTGGACCCCGTAGCGGAAGCCGTCATGCTCCGTCTTGACGTACACCGGAGGTGAGAACCAAAGGATTGCCATAGGCGGAACCTAGGGACGGACTTGCTATGCGGCCAGCTTCCGGTCGGGAGTATTGGTTCTGACGTGGGGGCAACCAGGGAGAGCCATGCGGCTATTCCCGAAGATCGAACGCGACGAACAGGCCAAAGGCTGGTGCAACATCAACAATAAGAGCGACCAGCTCGCAGTCACTTACCACCAGATGTGGCCCGTCGCGGCGCACCGCCGCAATAGTGTCATTGACGGAGACGATTTGGCCCCGACGGGCTTGTAAGATCAGCTCTTCACCAAGCTCGTGGGCAGTCATTTTGCTGGGTCGGCAGTTCGTCCAAATGTTCATACCAGGCCTCCCACCTCAGCGAGAAACCCAAGCCGCTATTCTGTAGGTCCCACAAAAAAATCAATGTTCCGATCGTACGAAGTAAAGGGGCGGAACGTTTGGCAGAATTTCTGAGCGGGGATCGGATAACTGGCTCGCGCGAAGAGCCCCCGACCTGCTAATCAGGGAAAGAGCCTGCCCTCCTCCTTTGCTGCCTCCTCCAACGCGTCACCGGGCCTGCTGTGGGGACACCTTGCCTCTTATGGCATCCACACAGGCGCGCTCCCGCGCTCGGTCCTCGTTTTGCTGGTTTATTTGGCCTGATGAATGCTCGAAACCGCCAGCTTGCCGGCCTTGATCGAGTAGGTGACAACGACCTTTTCACCGACCTTGAGCGTCTCGGCCTCGATCCCTTCCGGCAAGATGAACGTCTTGCCGTCGGACAGCGTGATCGAGTCGCCACTCTTGTCGACGCTTGCGATCGTGCCGGTGGTTGCCTTGGCGAAGGCACCGGTCGAGGATGCAAGGGCCAGTACAATTGCGGTTGCGATAACTGATTTTTTCATGTTCGTTTTTGCCGTTTGGTTTCGTTGCGATGCCGAAAGGGCCCGTTAGGCCCTGAGCGGCAACGGTGACGATCCGGAGCGGTAGGGCTTGCCGGATCATTTCTCTCATTCGAGAGAAGATGGATCGAGCTTAGGCGGCGGAGTTTGCGACAGGATGGCCGCTACTTTACAAATAGGTAAGCCCGCCGCTGCGCACCCCTGAGGTCAAGCCCGAGGGCAGCCCTTTGCGCGACATCCCTCTATCTCTTTGTTTTGACGCAATTCCGGACGGAAAAACCGTTTCACACTTTTCCTGGAATTGCTCTAGAAATCGCGCAGGTGCTCGGCGTCTCGTCCGGACGAAGGCCTGGCCGACAGGACGGCGGCGACGACCGAAGCGGCGACAAGGCCGAGCACGACCCCAAGATAACCCCAGGGGATCGACAGCGCCTCGGGCGGAGGGTCGAACACGCCAGTCAACAGCTTCACCAGCATCCACGCCGTCAGGAACCCCGACAGCAGACCGAATGCGAAACCACCGACGAGGATGAGGAGGCCTTCGCCCCACAGGAAGGCCGCCAATTGCCGGGGCTTGGCGCCGATGGCGCTCAGTATGGCGAAGTTCCTGCGGCGCTCGATGAACCCCAATGCCAGCATCAGGCCGGCGGCGGCAGCCGCCATGACAACAGAAAACCCCAGTTCGATCGTGGTCAGCCCGCCGAGGTCGACCGCCGTCAGGCTCGAGCCGATGAGATGAGCGGCTTGTGCGATGTCGGCAACCTTCAGCGACGGATCGAAGGAAAGCACCGAAACGGCCTGTCGTGCCAGCGCTGACGGATCGGCCTTTGCCCGCATCAGGACGTATTCGGATGCATCCGACCCGGTCATGCGGCCCACGTAGGCGGCGTTGGCGACGAGGAAGGAGTCCTTCGGCGCGGTCGGAAACTCACGCACAACACCAATGAACCTGAAGGCGATGGGATGGTACTGGTGATCCTTTGCATCCATGAGCCGAAGATTGATCGTATCGCCTTGCTGGAGCTGGAAGTCTTGCACGGTCTCTTCCGACACCAGAACACCGTTGGGAGTCAGGGTGAGCTGGTCGAGCATGCTGGCCGCGCTGGCGCCGCTGAAATAGGCATCGGAAAGGCTCGTTGCGCGTTCGATGCGCATGGGGTCGATGCCATAGAGATCCTGCAGGTCGGCGCCGACATAGGCGAAACGGTGCTGCATGGGCTCTGCCGCTGCCGCCTCGGGCAGTGCGGCCAGCGCTGCCAGATGTGTCCCGGCCGGCCTGCCCGATGTGCCGAAGACGGTGACGTCGGAACCATTGGTCAATTCCGCGTCGATGCGCGCCTGTGCGTTGTAGGTGGTGTTGAAGATCGCGGTCGACGTGGCGAAGGAGATCGCCAGCGCGGTCATGGCGATGCCGACGGTCAGGCGTCCCGATTGCCGAGACAGCGCCGCCGATACGACGTTCGCGAGAGGCCCGGCGACTGGCGCGATGATCGCCCGAAGGCCCGCGCCGTTGCGCGCGATGATAGTGCCCGACAGCCGCACGGTCAGCAGCGCCATGCCCAGCCAGAACAGCGCCGGTGCGATGAACGCCTTGTAGTCCACCGAGGTTGCGGCGACGCCTTCGGGTGCCAGCACGATCTGGTATCCGGTGCTCGCCGACTGCCAAAAGAAGAGCCCGGCTGCCGCGAGCAAAAGCATGTCCAGCCATAGGCGCTGCCAGACCGGCGTCCCCGAGCGGCTGACGGCACGCCGCGCGGCACTGACAGTCGCCCAGCGCGCGTCACGCCAGGCAGGAAACAGAAAGGCGACGAAACCGACGAGCAGCCCGAACAAGGCGACAAGAAGCAGTGTCGGACCGCTCGTGCTCGCCGTTACATGCTGGCCCGAAGCGATGCGGCCGAAGAGCAACGCCGCGGCTATGCCAAGCGCGGTTCCGCCGACAGCGGCGATCGCGGCCTCGGCTGCCGACAGGGACAGGATTGTCCTTGTCGTGGCGCCGCGGACGCGCAGCAGCGCCTGCTCCATCCGCCGGCGCGCCGCACCGGACGATGTGACCGCAAAGGTGAGCGCAATGGCCAGCGCAATGCCGGGCAGCCCGAGAAACAGGAACAGCACGGAGGCGTAAAGTGCGTCCTCGCGGACTGCTCCGAGGCGGGAGCCGAGATTGTCGGCGACCAGAGCCTGACCCACGGTCCGCGCCTCGAGGTTGCGCTTTGCACTGGTGACGAATGTATAGGCCGTGACAGGATCGGTGGGCAGCGCCTCATGGGCGAGCCGAACATGCCATTGCAGCCTGGTGGTGTCGGGGCGCATTTTCTGCTGCGGGTCGAACAATTGCTGCCAGTCCTGCCGTGACAGCACAAGCACATTGTCAGGCGGCGCCTGCGGAGCAGCCTGGGGCGGCAGGCCTACCGCCTGGAACAGCGAATCGGCGTCGGGAAGGTCGATCACGCCGGCAACTTTCACTTCTGCCGGGGGCAGCCCGATTCGCTTGATCGACACCGTGTCGCCGGGGCCGACATGTAGGTTGGCCGCCGTCTGCTGGGCAATGAGAACACCGTCGGTCTTGCCGGAAAGCGGCCGGACTTCGGCCGGAAAGGCCCGGGAATAGCCGCTATCGAAGGCGATGACCCGTCCCGGTCCGGTGGTCTGCGTGGTGCCGCCGGTCTGGGCCTCGAAACCGGCGACATCCGCATAGCGGACCTGGTAAACGGCCTTGACCGGCGTGGCTTCGCTCACCGCCTTACCGATCAAGTCCGGATCGGCACCGGAAATCACCTGGACCTGCCAGTCGATCGGCACGGCCGATATGGCGCGAGCCGTCATAGAGGAGCTGGCGCTGGCGAGAAAAAGCGCCATCGCCGCGAGAAGCGCTACGCTGAGCGCGACGCCCGCCATCGAGCCGGCGATACGAACGAAACGACGGGCGAGTATGCCCCGAAGCCAAAGCAAAAGCATCATGCTGTGACGTTCCACGGCCGACCGGTGACCAGCCGGCCGTGATCCATTGTCCAGCGCGTTGCCATGCGAGCCGCGACCGCTTCGTCATGCGTCGCCACGACCAGCGCCACGCCGGTGTCCTCCAGCCGGTCCAGCACGGCGTCGAAGAAGAATTGCGCCGTCCGGCTGTCGAGCTGCCCGGTTGGCTCGTCGGCAAGAACGAGTTTCGGTCCTGTGGCCAGCGCCCGGGCCATGGCAATGCGCTGCGACTGTCCGCCGGACAATTCCTCCGGCAGTTTGTCGCCAAGCTCGCCGAGGCCAAACGATTCCAGCAGTGCTGCCGCGGTTTCATCCGCGGCGCTTTCGCCGGCCAGCACCATTGGCAGGCCGACATTCTGGGCCGCCGTAAGGGCGGGAAACAGGCTGGGCGACTGGAACACGAATCCGACCTGACGCGGCCGCAGTTCCTCGAACGGGCCGAGCCCGGGCCATTCAATGGTGCCGGTCGTCGGTCTGTCCAGCCCGCCAAGAATATGCAGCAGCGTTGTCTTGCCGCTGCCGGAAGGCCCGACCAAGGCAATGCGCGCGCCCGCCGCGATCTCGCAGTCGACATCGCGCAAAACGGTGATCCGGCCGGCGTTCCCATCATGAAAGTCGCGGCCAAGACCTTTGCCGACAACTAGCGTCCTACTCACCCTCGATCCTCCCGTCTCTCAGACGGATGATCCGGTCGGCTCTTTGCGCCAGCGCTTTGCTGTGGGTTGCGAGCAGCGTCACCAGTCCGGCTTCGCGTCTGGCCTCGAACTGCTCGATCAGCCCTGATTCAGTGTCGCGGTCGACCTCCGCGGTCGGCTCATCGGCAACCAGAATGGGGGGATCCGCGGCCAGCGCCACGGCAAGGCCGGCGCGCGCCGTCTCGCCGCCCGAAAGCTCGGTTGGAAATGCATTTCCGCGATGCGACAGGCCGACGCTTTCCAGCAGGGCGCCAATTCGTTTCTCGTCCTGCTTTCCCGCCAGCAGCATCTGCAAACGGATGTTCTGCTCGACGCTCAGGTGGCCAAACAGGTTGCCGGACTGTAGGAGGATGCCGAAATTGGCGGTGCGAATGCGCGTGCGCTCGGCCTCCGATCGTCGGGTCAGGCGCAGGCCGGCCACCTCGACATGACCACCATCCGGCTCGTCCAGCCCGGTTACGCAGGCCAGCAAGGTGGACTTGCCGCTGCCGGACGGCCCGGTCAGGGCGACGATCTCACCGGGCGACATCTGAAAACTTACACCGCGCAGTGCAGCCGTCTCGTCGTCGCCGATGTGATAGAACCGATAGAGTTCGTGCGCGTCCAGCGCGTGCATCTCACTTCCACCGCAACGAGTTGGACATCAACTGCCACTGGTCGACATTGTCGGCGCCCTTTGGCGCATAGAGTTCGAGCGTGACGAGCTTGCCGTCCTTGAAATAGAGGTAGCGCTCATTTTCCAGGCGGACCTGCCTGTTGGTCACCGCGTTCGGTTCGGAGTTGGACGTGTAGACGATGCGGATTGCCGGCCCCGCCGGCAGCTTGACCTGCTTGACCGCCGTCACCCGGATGGCTCGACCGGTGGATTGCAGCTTCGGAACATAGTCCGCCTTGACGCTGTCGACGGTCGGCGCGGCGTCCGCCTTCGCCACGGAGACAACGACGCCGTCGAGCTTGTCGACGAAGCTGGCGCCGTCGGCATGATCCGACCGCGCCCAGCCCTCCGGCACCTTCATGGTGAAACCTTGCGGCGAGGCATAGTCGATGAAGACCTGCGTATCGGGAATGTCCCCAGGAGGGTTCTTTTCCGCGGGGACGACCTTCTCGGCCGCCAACGCCGGCAGATTTCCGAAACCTGGAATGAGCGCGCCGGCAGCGCCTAGACATGCCGCGACAGTAAGCATCGGCAGGATCCGGCTGATTTTTCGATGAGCGGACATCATTTGAGCGGCCTTTCGAGTTGGCACGGCGAATGCACTCACTATCGCGCATCAAGCTTGCAGGCATGTCGCCTGGTTCATACGGATTGGTAAGCTTGGAGGGCAGTGCCTAGCCAGCCGACGGTTTTGCAGCCGGAAAACTGACGACGACCGCGAGGCCTGGACGGCGGTCTTCCAGGGCAATGGATGCGCCGTGCAGATCGGCTATGGCGCGCACCAGGCTAAGCCCAAGGCCGCTGCCGGGCGTCGAGCGGCTATTGTCGAGCCGGTAGAGCCGTTGGAATACTTTTTCACGCTCCTCAATCGGAATCCCCGGGCCGTCGTCGCCGACTTTCGCAAGAACGCGGTCGTCCTGCCGGGTCACCGACAATTCGATGACGGTGCCTGCCGGGCAATGCCGCAAGGCGTTCTCCACCAGATTGGCGAACATCTGCGTCAACAATTCCCAATCGCCGTGGATCTGACATTGTGCGCCTTGAAAGATTTTTGCCGTCAGCGACTTTCCGTCATCCTCGGCAACGTCCGCATAGATTTCGGCAATGCTCTCGACGACGCCATTGACGTCCAGATCGATGAAGCGCGCCTTGCGCGCTCCAGCCTCGATCTGGGCGATGCGCAGCAAGGCATCGAACGTCTCATTGATCTGGAGCCCTTCCGCCCGCGCGTCCGCCAAATCATCGGAAACCGCTTCGCCCAAAGCGGTCTTGTCGGCGGCGGCTTCCAAAATCATCTGCAGGCGGTTCAGCGGCGTCTTCAAATCATGCGCGATGTTGGCGCTGACCTGCTTCATGCCTTCGACCAGCGCCGACAGCCGGTCGAGCGCAGCGTTGACCTGGGCGGAAACCCCGTCAATATCGTCGCCGTTGCCAACCAGGGGAATGCGGGCGTCAAGCCGCCCATGCGACACATCGACCATAGTGGCGGCGATACCGTCGAGGCGGCGCTGGACACGCGAGGCCAGCAAGGCGCCGCCGGCCACCGCCAGACCGGTGATGATGAGGGTTCCCCAGCCGAAGCTCATCAGCACAATGCTTTCCAGCTCTTCGGTCTCGGAAAGGCTGAAAGCGACCGTCAGACTGTTTCCGCCAACCGAACCGGACCAGGCCCTATAGACGGTGTCGGCTGGCACGCCGGGCATGGTGGCCTCAAACATCGAGAAGCCGTCGGGAAGGTCCGCCGCGGTAAAGTTGCCGGCAAGATGATTGCCGGCCGGACCGGTCAGCGAGAACAGCTGCTCTTTCTTGGTTGAGAGCGCCGCGTGGCTGTCGACCGTGGCAACCAGATCCTCCAGGTCGCTTTCGGCATAAGTTACCGCCACCACGGAATAGGTCTCTTTGATGGATTCGTCGAGCCGCTGGGCAAGGTCGGCGCTCATCAGCTGATAGACGATGGCGCCCGACAGGATAAAGGCAAGCACGAACAGGAAGCCGAAGGTCAATGCAAGCCGGAAAGGCGTGCTGCGCAGCAGGCTGGGGCCCGATCCATCCCGGTAGAAACGGGATGGGACTCTATCTTCTTGTTTGGCCATGATCTTTTCCAACAACCGGGCCCACTTTTTGGGATCATGGTCTAGATAGGCGCATGCAGACTGTAGCCGGTGTTGCGGACCGTATGGATAAGCTGGGTTTCGAACGGCTTGTCGATCTTGGTCCTCAGCCGGCTGATATGGGTTTCGACGACGCTCGTCTTGGGATCGAAATGGAAATCCCAGACGCGTTCCAGCAGCATGGTCCGGGTGATGACGCGGCCTTCGCCACGCATCAGCACTTCGAGCAGGCTGAATTCCCGCGGCTGCAGGTCGATCACATGCCCCTGCCTGGTGACGCGGCGCATGATCAGATCCATTTCGAGATCGGCGACCCGCAATGCGGTCTTCTGCTCCTGCGCCGGCGGCCGGCGGCCAAGGGCGTTGATGCGGGCGAGCAGCTCGGAAAAGGCGAATGGCTTGACGAGATAGTCGTCGCCGCCGGCCTCCAGTCCTTCGACCCGGTCATCGACGCCACCGACCGAGGTCAAAAAGATCGCCGGCGTTCGCACCCCGGCGGCACGCACCGCCTTGATCATCGACAGGCCGTCCAGGCCGGGGATCATCCGATCCGCTATGATCACGTCATAGGCGTCGCGTGTCGCGGCAAACAGCGCGTCATGCCCGTTGCGCAGCAGATCGCAGACATGCCCGGCTTCGCTCAGTCCCTTGACGACGTAGTCGGCCGTCCGTGGGTCATCCTCAACAAGGAGAAGTCGCATCTCTGTTCCGGTCTGTTGCCGAGGCTTTGTCAGTGCGGCATGCTAGCACCGGCGGCGGTCCGTTCCTAGAATATCCGCCAGCGCCTGGTGGCTCGTCGTCGTTGCACATGCCCACAGTGTCATCCGACCGGATCGCGCGCAGGAACAAGCATCCTGCGCAGCACGGCGTCTTTCAGAATAAAATGATGGAAGAGTGCCGCACTGGCATGAATGCAGATCAGGACGATGAACACCGGCTTTGCCCAGGCATGGATATCGCCCATCCAGCCCCAGAGATGAAAGGCCAGAAGCCCGGAAACAGGAACAGCGACGAGAAAGCCGTAGAACAGTGCATGCGTTGCGCGTGAGGCGAAAGCCATCCATTTCGGCATTGTCGATTGCGGCTTGGGCGCACCGACAAAGAGGCGGACGGCCAGTCGCACGAACACCAGCAACAGGATCGCCAGGCCGACCCAGTAATGGGCGGACCCCATGGTCTGCTCGTAGGTTGACAGTCGGCGTCCTGCCGCTGCCGCATCGACATAGGTTGTCATGTTTTCCCCGAACAGGAGCTGGAACAGGACAAGCGCCGCTATCGTCCAATGCAGGCTAATTTGGAGGCCGCTATAACCGGATTTCTTGGAGTTCATTCTTCTGTCCATGAGGTGAGCGCGATAGCTGCCCATAGCAACCCACGGCAGGGATCCGTGACGTTTTGGCGCGTTCTCGTCGCGTCAGGCGGGTGTGCAGATGCTTGATTCCTACTCCGATTCAAGCAGGATTTTGTCGGCCTCGTCGGTGTCCTTCTTCAGGCTCATGTAGAGAACCAGGGCGATGATGCAGCCAAGGAAGAGGATGCTGGTCAAGGTGGTGCCAAAGCCTAGGCCGCCATATTCGACCGGCTGCGAGAGCAGGTCGCCGAATGAAGCGCCCAGCGGCCGCGTCAGGATGTAGGCGAGCCAGAAGGCAAGGATGCCGTCCAGTTTGAGAACATAATGGGCAAAGGCGATCAGCGCGATGACGCCGCCAAACAACAGGCCGGTGGTGAGGTAGCCCATGTCGAACTTTTCGGCGACCAGATCGCCTGCCGCGGTGCCCAGCGAGAAGGTGAACAGTATCGCCAACCAGTAGAAGATCTCACGCCTGGTGGTGAAGATCGTGTGGATGGACAGGGTCCTCTCGCTGGCGTACCAGACCGCGAATGTTGCGGCGAGCGCGATGCTGAATGCAATCGTCGTCGTTTCAAGCCGCACCCCGAAATTGTCGACGAGATTGTCGGTGATCAGCGTGCCGACAACGCTGATCAGCACGACCGCCAGCCAGTAGGCCCATGGCACATAACGTTTCTGCGCGAATTGAAGGATGAGCGCGACAATCAGGATGCCGGTCATGATCAGCGACGTAACGGTGAGCCCGAGGCCGAGATTGACGGCGAGATAGTCGGCCGCCGTCTCGCCCATGGTCACCGCCAAGAGCTTGATCAGCCAGAAATCGACGGTGACATCGGGAACCCGGTTAAGAGCAGGCGCGACCCATCGGGCGGCTGGCGAGAGCATGGCTGTATCCCTGTCGTTGATGGAGAAGGTAGGGTCGACTTACTTGCCCAGGATTTTCATGGCCTGAGCGAAGAAGTCGTCGGCGCGCTTGTCGTCGTCGGCGTTGCAGCGCTCGATTCCCTTGGTCTCCAGCTCGGAAACCTTGGTCTTGTCCGTATCGCTGAGTTTCGCCGTTGCTTCTGCTGCCCTCAGATCCTTGAGCGAGGTTTCGCAAGGGGTCGTGGCTGCGGATGCTGATAAAATCGGGTTGGCGATGGCAACTGTACGGAGCGCGAGGGCGAGAACCAGTCTGTTCATGTGATATCTTCCCTATTTGGCGCCGGGGTTCCGGCAGTGTCGATCAAGCTCTGGCCAGTCGACCGGCAGCAGCGACTACCGGCAGCAGCGACCATAGGGAGGCGAGTTCGCCGGCATCTGTCCGGTGGTTTACTTTTTTGTAAGAATTCGAGAAAACCCGTCGATTGCCTCGCCATCAGGCGGCGGAAAGAGTAGCTGGTTACGCGCAACGACACTTCGGCCCACCCATAGACTTGCCAGAGCCGCGGGAAACCAATGACCTACGCCTCCCTCAAACCTTCACCAAAGGCATTCGACCAGCACAAGCGCCTCATCGTTCTCCAGGTAGCGGCCGTCCTGGCCATAGCGCTGCTGCTGTTTGTCAAGCCGTTCCTGAGCGAAGGGTCGAGCGGACACGAGTTCGTCGAACTGCTGGGCGGCCTCCTCATCCTCATTTGTGTCGGTGGCCGTCTGTGGAGCATTCTCTATGTCGGCGGCAGAAAGAACGAAGAGTTGATTTCCGCCGGGCCATTTTCGATGACCCAGAACCCGCTCTACTTCTTCTCAACGATCGGCGCGGTGGGCATTGGGCTGATATATGGATCCGTCGTGGTGGCCGTGGCACTTGGCCTAGCCAGTTTCGTCGTTTTTCGGGTGACGGCGCGCAAGGAAGCTGAATTCCTGCTGGGAAAGTTTGGCCCCGCTTATCTGGCGTATGCGGAGCGAACGCCGCGCTTCTGGCCGAACCCGCTGTTGTTTGCCGACCAGGCCGAACGACAGTTCTCAACGCATGCCTTGAAGCGAACATTCTATGACGGGCTTTATTTCCTCGCCCTTTTTCCGGTGATCGAAACGGTCGAGCATTTTAGGAATGGCGGCTTCCTGCCGACACTGTTCACCCTCTATTGATCAATGCATAAATCTGCTGCCATTCGCCCACGCTCGTCGCTATCAACTGGGACAGTAGCGACCGTTTTCGCTAAAGACATAAGAGCATCGACTGATTTTCGGCACTTGGCGCAATACAGACCGGGACTTTGCGATATCGGATGGTCATTTACCGGAAGGGCACTAGCGGGACGGCGGCCAACGGAAAAACCCATCTCCCAACATTGGCCAAAACATTTTCGCCGGACCCCCTTGTAGACGCACTCTTTCGCGATGTGGCTGTCGGCCGTTGAGACGGATTGCATTGAATGCGTATTTTACTTGCTGAAGACAATCGCGAATTGTCGACATGGCTTGCCCGCCTGCTGCGGCGCGATCATTACGTGATCGACTGCGTCTATCGCGGCGACGATGCCGACCTCGCACTCGCCAGTCAGGACTATGCGCTGGTCATCCTCGATCTGGCCTTGCCGCATCTTGATGGCATCGAGATCTTGCGGCGGCTGCGAAGTCGCGGCAGCACAACGCCCGTCATCATTCTCACCGCCAACGATGCCGTATCGAGCCGGGTGCGTGGCCTCGACAGTGGCGCCGACGACTATCTGGTCAAACCGTTCAACGTCGATGAATTCGAGGCGCGCGTCCGCGCGCAGCTGCGGCGTGGTCGGGCAAACTTCGACCCGATGGTGCGGTTCGGCACGCTCGCCTTCGACACGCAGGCACGTGCCTTCACCCTCGGCGAAAGCCCGCTTCATTTGACCGCTCGCGAACATGCCGTGCTTGAAACGCTGATCATGCGCGCCGGTCGGCCGGTCCAGAAGACTATGCTCGCCGAGAGTATCTTCGGCTTCGACGACGAGACAAATCCGAACGCCCTGGAAATCTGCGTTCACCGCGTCAGGAAGAAGCTGGAGGGCAGCGGCATGGCGATCACCACTCTTCGCGGTCTCGGCTACGCCCTGCGAATCGACGATGGCCACTAGAAGCCTCCAGCGTGAACTGCTCGCCTGGCTCGTCGTGCCACTGACGGCCGTCGTCTCGTTCAACGTGTGGACGACCTACAAGAATGCGGAGGAAACCGCCAATCTGATCACCGATCGAACCCTTCTGGCATCGGCTCGGGTAATCGCGGAAAACATTCGCGAAAACGACGGCGTGCTGGAAGCGCCGATCCCGCCGGCTGCGCTGGAAATGTTCGCATCCGATCAGCCCGACCGCGTCGTCTACCGCGTGACGACACCACGTGGCCAAGTCATTGCCGGCTATCCCGATGTCATCGCACCGCCTGGCCAACCCGCCGATCTCAATCCGGTCTATTTCGAAACGACGTTTCGCGACCAGCCTGTCCATGCGGTTGCCATTGCCCAGCCCATGGTCAGCAAGCAGAACCCGGGCAATGCAATGGTGGCGGTCGGTCAGACGTTGAGGGGGCACGACAAGCTGATGACCGGCCTATGGCTCAAGGCGCTGCGCGACCAGGTGCTGCTCGTCGCGGCTGCCGGCCTGCTCGGCGTTTTCGGGCTGCGCCGTGGCTTGGCGCCGATCCTGCGCCTTCGCAACGATGTGATGGAGCGCGATCCGGCGGAACTGAAGCCTTTCGCCGCCGACACTGTCCAGAGCGAATTGCGCCCGCTTGTCGAAGCGCTGAACGAGGCCTTCAACCGCATCCAGCGCCAGATGGCCACGCAGAGGCGCTTCGTCGCCAACGCCGCGCACCAGTTGCGGACGCCGCTGGCGCTGTTGAAGACGCAGGTCAGCGTCGGCCTGCGCGAACGCGATATCGGCACCAAGGATGAAATTCTGGCCGCGGTCGACATGTCTGTCGATGGCATGGCGCGGCTGTCGAACCAGCTTCTTTCACTTGCCCGCGCCGAGCAGGGTAGCTCTTCGCTGATGAAATCCAGCGTCGATTTCAGCGCCGTGGCCAGGGATGCTCTCGAGGGGTTGGCGCAGGCGGCGCTGTCGCGCAACATCGACCTCGGATTCGAGTCCGAGGGAGATGATCTCATCGTGTGGGGACATCCGACCTTGCTTCGCGAACTTGTCGTCAACGTGGTCGACAACGCCCTGCGCTACACCCCACAAGGCGGCTCGGTCACCGCAAGGATCGGCCGCGATGCGAGCTGGATCGTGCTGCAGGTGGAAGATACGGGACCGGGCATTGCCGAAGGCGACAAGGAAAAGGTGTTCGAGCGCTTTTATAGAGGGTCCGAACCGGACAGCGAAGGCACCGGCTTGGGTCTCGCCATCGTGCGCGAGATTGTCTCGTCGCATGACGGCGAGATCGCGCTCGCCAACCGCAAGCCGCTGCCCGGATTGAGCGCCCAAGCCAAGCTGCCCGCCTACCAGGCAGCCCAAGCCTGATTCAGCTTCCCGACTTGGTTCAGGTCATTGCGTCTCGTGCAGGGGCTGCGGACGCCATTTCGCCAGCCGGTCCTCGACCATCGTCATCAGATATTCCGCACCGAGCGCCACCACCATGACGATGACGATCGCGGCATACATGCCGGCCGCGTCAAAGGAGCCCTTGGCGATGTTGATAAGCAGGCCGATGCCGTAGCGCGAGCCGACGAACTCGCCGACGATGGCGCCGATTATGGCAAAGCCGAAGCTGACATGCAGGCTGGCGAAGATCCAGCTCATCGCCGACGGCACGATCACCGAGCGTGTCAATTGCCAGTCGGAAGCGCCAAGGATACGGGCGTTGGCGATCATCGCCCGGTCGGCTTCGCGCACGCCCTGGAAGGCGTTATGAAAGACCACGAAGAAAACCATGACGAAGGCGAGCGCCACTTTCGAGGCCAGCCCCAGGCCCAGGATCATGATGAAGATCGGCGCCAATACCACGCGAGGAATGGAATTGATCACCTTGATGTAGATGGAAAAGATATCCGCGGCCATGCGGTTGCGGCCAAGCGCGACGCCGATGATGATGCCGGTAACCGAACCGGTCACGAAGCCGATAGTGGCTTCCTCCATGGTGACAAAGAGATGGTACCAGAGCGGTCCTTCCGACGTTCCTTCCGTCGTCCATTCGTAGAGCCTGGCCGCGATCGTGCTCGGCATCGCGTAGAAGAACGGATCGATCCAGGCGAGGCGGCCGGCGATTTCCCACAAGGACAGGAAGATGACGAGGATGGCAATCCGCCAGAAGATTACCGTGCGGCGGCGGTGCTTCGCCGCCTTTGCGGCGGCGGCTTCGATTTCGGCGTCAGAGGTTCCTGGCCTGAAGCTTCCGGCGCTGACGTCGATGGCAGCATCAGTCATAATGTTCTCCCTCAGGCGGCGGCCCGCGCATAGCTGGTCTCGACCTCTTCCTTGAGATCGGCCCAGATTGTGCGCGAATAATTGATGAAGCTCTGCTCGTAACGGATATCGGCGACGACGCGCGGCCGCGGCAGATCGATGGTGTAGACCGACTTCACTGTCGCCGGACCAGCAGTCAGCACATAGACCTTGTCGGCCAGGGCGATCGCCTCCTCCAGATCATGGGTGACGAAGACCACCGAGGCCTTGGCCTGCGACCACAGCCGCAGCAGCTCTTCATGCATGAGCACGCGTGTCTGCACGTCGAGTGCGGAGAACGGCTCATCCATGAGCAGAATCTCGGGGCCGTTGATGAAGGTCTGGGCGAGCGCCACGCGCTTGCGCATGCCGCCCGAAAGCTGGTGCGGATAATGCTGCTCGAACCGCGACAGGCCGACGCGCGCCAGCCAGTCGCGCGCCGCGGCCATGGCCGCCGACCTCGGCCTGCCGCGAAACAGCGGGCCCGCCATGACGTTCTCGATCACCGTGCGCCAGGGAAACAGGGCGTCGCTCTGGAAAACGAAGCCGATGCGTGGGTCTATTCCCTTGACTGGGCCGCCCATGACGCGAACCTCGCCGGCGCTTGGGGCTGCTAGACCGGTGATCAGGTTGAGGCTGGTCGACTTTCCGCAGCCGGTCGGGCCGACGACGGCGACGAATTCGCCACGCTCGACTGTCATGGTGAAGTCGCGCAACGCGGTCAGCGATTTGCCGGTGGGGGAGAGGAAGCGGCGGCTGACATTGATCAGCTCGATCGCCGGAACGGTTTTTTCGGCAGCCATGATAAAGATACTCCAAGGCCCAGCGGTCGCCGCGCGGGAGATCGCCGGACGCAGAAACAGGATGGATCCGGCGCGAGGCTCGCGCCGGCGATGTCGGCTATTTCACGTTCTTGACGAACTCGGTGGTGTAGGTCTTCGACAGGTCGATCTGCTTGCCCTGCAGGTCCTTCTTGAAGGCCGAGAGCACGGTTAGCACCGTTTCCGGGCCGCCTTCCGGCATGACGCCGTCGGCGGTGAACATTGCTTTGCCGGCGTCCAGCGCCTTCACATAGCCTTCCTTGTCGCCGACATAGTAGTCCTTCGGCATCTTTTCGGCGATCTCGGCGCCGCTATGGGTGTTGATGAACTTCAGTGTCTTGACGAAGGCATTGGCCAGCTTCTGCACCGTCTCCTTGTGGGCGTCGACCCAGTCCGTTTGCATGTATAGGGAAGCAGCCGGATAGGTGCCGCCGAGCGCGGCTTTGGTACCTTCCATCGTACGCATGTCGACAAGAATGGAAGCTTCGCCGGTCTTCAGAAGCCGGGTGATCGTCGGTTCGGTCGTCATGCCGGCCTGAATCTTGTCCTGCTGCATAGCGGCGATGAAGGTGTTGCCGGCGCCGACCGGAACCGAAGTGAATTCACCGAGCTTCAAGCCGTTCTTGACCGCAAGATATTCCGTCAGGAAGTTTGTCGAGGAGCCGAGGCCAGTCACGCCAAGGCTCATTCCCTTGAAGTCGCCGGGCGATTTGATCTCAGGATGCTTTGTGGAAACGAGTTCGACTTCTCCGGGCGCCTGGCTGAACTGGACAACGGATTCGACGAATTTGCCCTTCGCCTGCAGATCGATGCTGTGGTCGTAGAAACCGACCACCGCCTGCACGGCCCCGGCCAGCATCTCGTTCTCGGCATCGACGCCGGCCGGCTCGTTCAGCAATTCGACATCGAGACTTTCGTCCTTGAAGTAGCCGAGCGCTTCCGCCAGCTTGGCGGGCAGATAGATCTGCTTCTCGTAGCCACCCACCATGATGGAGATCTTATCGTCGGCGCGAGCCGATGGTGCGGACAGGGCTATGGTGGCGACGAGTGCAATTGTAGCGGCTGAATCAAGCAGTGTTCGCTTAGGCGACATGGCCTCTTCCCTTGGTTCGGTTCCCGCGTCCCTCTCTTCTCCCATCGCTTTTGCGACATTGCGAGGACGCGCGGCATAGTTATGGCATCAACCTTTCATCAACCTGTCAAACGGGAACGCGAACGGCTTCAAGGTTTGGAGTTCTGCCGCAGCTGTGCAGCGCGGCGAACGCTGTGCAACAGGATGGCGAGGCAACCAATCAACAGCAGGGCAGCGCCGAGCAGCGGGGGCAGCCCCAGCAGCTTTACAGCCGCCGCGATGACTGCCACCAGAACCAGCGCCAGCAGCGCCAGACTGCCGTCATCGACGAACATGCCAAGGCATTCCTTGGCTGCGAGCCGAATGACGTTCATCGGGCGAGCTCTCCGGTGAGTGTGGGGTAGGTGCTGCGCAGCCAGCGCACCATGGCAAACGACGCCAGCGCGACGATAGCGAAAATGGGGAGCAAAGCGAGATCGGCGCCCGGCCAGTCGGCGCCAATCCCTTCGCCGGTCCAGAAGATGCCGAAGCTGGTCAGCATCAGCCCGACGACGAATTTGAGCGCATTCTCCGGCACCCGCGCCAGCGGCCGGTGGACCGCCAGGCCGATAAGCATCACCAGGAAGAACGCCGCCAGCGCGCCGAGGCCGGCGTAAAGCGTGTGCCCGTGTGCTGCTCCGACGGCAATGACGATGAACACCACCTCGACGCCCTCGAGGAGCACTGCCTTGAACGACGCCAGTCCAGCGAGGTAGTCGGCGCGGCGGTCGTTTGCCTGCTGGTGCAAGGCAGCGGTTTCCCTGGAGAACGCCGCCGCCTCGTCATGTATGGCGATGACGCCAACAGCGCGCAGAATGGCTTTTCGCAGCCAGCGCATGCCGAACAGGATCAGCAGCACCCCGACGACGAACTGCAGCGTGCTGATTGGTACGAGTGCCAACACTGGGCCGAACGCCAGCACCAGGGCCGTCAGCACCGCCAGCGCCAGTGCGGCGCCGGTGAGCGCCGGGCGCCAGCTGCGCGTCAGCCCGACAGCAAGCACGATGGTGAAGGCCTCGACGACCTCGACGAAGGACGCCAGGAATGCCGCCGTGACCGTCGAAAGGATGGGTGTCAGTGTCTGCATGGAGGTTTCTGTCTCGTTTGACCCAATGCTCATCGCAACCTCTAACATCCGGGATGTTGCGACGACCGTTTGAATCCGCCCATCGCGCCGCGATCAACTCGTGAATTCGCCGACCTCAACTAAGGCATGACAGGATCATCCTCAGCCAGCCGCCGCCTTGGACCTCGACGTTTTGATAGCTGCTCGTCTCATTGTTGGCACATAAGGAGCTAGAGAATTCTTGTCGCCAGGTTGTCCAGCCGGGAGTTCTCACGATAGGCCAATCGCACCATAACGGCACCTAAGACGCCCGTCACTGCGCCGCCGATTACGTCGGTGAGGTAGTGGGTCCCAATGTAAATTCTCGACCAACAAATCAGAAATGCCAGCAGGGACAGCACTAACGTCCGGCGCGGCAGAGCTTGCATCGCAAAGGCCGCAACGATTGCGATGGCTGCGGTCGCGTGATCGGATGGGAATGACCAGTCCGCGCTTGGCGCAATCAACAGGTGGGTCACACCGGCATCGTAGGGGCGGATGCGATGCACGAAAAGAAGAATGAACTGGTTGATCGCAAGGCCGAGCAGAAATGCCAGACCGGCCGACAAGGCAGCATGGCGCACATGGTAGCGGTCGACCTTCGCCCACCATTGCAGAACCACAGCCAGCACCATCAGCGGAACGCCGATCTGTGAGACGCCAATCATTGCTCTATCTAGGAAAGGGCTGAGCCCGGCTGCCGCGTTGATCCAGTGGGTGAGAGCTGCATCCATTGTTTGCTACTTCCGTTGTTGTCGATCGCGAGGTGAATTTTGTGAAAGCAGTAGACGAACGCCGCATCCATCAGATCTTCGAGCTCAGCATCTGGCTTAAAGGGGCGCATGCCCTGATCGAATGCGTGGGCGGGATCCTGCTTTATGTCGTCACCACCGACGCCATTGCCTCCTGGGTCAATACATTCACCCAAGAGGAATTGATCGAAGATCCGAACGATTTCATAGCTGGCTATCTGTCGCAGATGGCAAGCCACTTTTCCGTCGCCAGCAAGGAGTTTTATGCCTTCTACCTGCTTAGCCACGGCCTGATAAAACTGCTGCTCGTTGTCGGGCTTTTGAGAGGCAAGCTGTGGTCGTATCCGGCATCGCTTGCGGCGCTGGGCGCATTTATGTGCTATCAAGTCTACCGCTACTCCTACACCCATTCGTTCGGCCTGCTTGTCCTGACCGTCTTCGATGCTGTCGTCATGGTGCTGATCTGGCATGAATGGAAGGTCGTGCGGCAGCACAAGCCGGCATGACAGCGAAGTTTCTCGCCGCTGAGTTGGGAACGCATCAATCTCACCGGCATCGACCCTGGGATTGAACACCACATGCCCGAAGGCTCCAGAACGCTTCGCTTGCCAGCACCAATCCGACGGGCCGCGTGATGTTCATATTTACGTGCCTCCTCCGGTGTCGCCCGGTCCTCGCCGGCGTCGATGCATAGTTGCACAGCCTCCCGCCACTTAGGCCCCATCTTGGTCCACTTCATGAGTTCCTCGGCGGCACCCTCGACATTGTTGCACCCGTAGGTGACCCCAGGTCGGTCGGTTTTAGCGTACACCGGAGCGGAGAACCAACGGGTTGCCATGACACCTTCTCCTACGGGGGGAGATACATCTTGGCTTCCTTAGCGGCAGCCTCGAAGGCCTTTCGTACCACCTGAGGGTCAATCGGATCGCCCTCCAGATCTGAAAGGCAGAGGGTCACCGCCTTTTGCCAGCGAGGTCCTCTCCGAGTCCACGTCTTGAGCTGCTCAAGGGCTGCCTTGGCATTGTTGCAGCCACGCCTGTCGCCGGTTTCAGTCTTCACGAACACCGGAGGGACGAACCAATGGGTTGCCATTGAGGGATAATTAGAGGGGGTGAGAATGTTTGGAAGGATGTCTGAGCTGGTGATCGACTTTGGCTCGCGCGAAGAGCCACACGACCTGCTAATCAGGAAAAAGCATGCCCTCCTCCTCGGCAGCCTGCTCGAACGCGTGGCGGGCCTGCATTGGGGACACCTTACCGCTCAAGGCATCCACACAGACGCGCACCGCCTCTTGCCACCTAGAGCCACGCTTGGTCCACAAGACGAGTTCCTCAGCCGCAGCCTGAACGTGGTGGACCGCGTAGCGGAAGCCTTTATGTTCCGTCTTAACGTACACAGGGGGTGAGAACCAGAGGATTGCCATGGGTGGAATTTAGCGAACGACGTCTTCTGCAGCCAGCCTCCGGTCGGGGAGCATTTGGTGGAATTCCTGAGGCTGAGCGGATGTTGAAGTAATTGGCCGTCAGCCACCAGCCCTAATCAGCTTCCCCTCCTCCTCGGCGGCAGCCAGGAATGCCTTGCGGGCCTCCTCAGGTTCCATCTCGTCGGCAATAACAGTCACGCAAACGCGCACCGCGAGGTTCCAGTGAGGGCCACGGTTGGTCCACTTCAGGAGTTCATTAGCTGCTGCCACTGCGTTGTTGACGTGGTGTGTCAGGCCGGGACCTTCAGTCCTGACGGGAACCGGAGGGGAGAACCAATGGGTTACCATGGGGTCACTCTTTGCGGACCGATGAAGTCCCCTAAGCAAGTTTTGCTCATCCGACAGCGTTCGTTCTGATGATAAAGTGAGCAGCTTTCGAAGGAAACTGCGGGCAGCTTCTGACCTCTGCATTGTTCTCTCGACTTCAACCATGATTGTATCGACCCAACTTCTGTATTTTGTCGGGAACTAATAAGAGATCAACCGACGATTTCGTGTGGAATGGTGGGCTCAGGAACGTTTGGTAGGAATTTCTGAGCGGGGGATCGGATAACTGGCTAGCGCGAGGACCCCCGTGCCCGCTTCGTTTCCTGCACGGTGCGCGCCCGGCGCGGTGCGGAGCATGCATCAAATTGTTCCTGAAGGCGCGACGGTGAAGCGGCATTCGGAACGACGGCACGATAGCCGCCGTAACCGCCTTCCCGAGCAGTCCCTCGCCTCGGCGGCTTACGTCCGATCCACGCCGTCTGCGAGGGCCGGAATAGCGAGGTCATCGAAGCGGCGCCATCCTACAGCGAGTTCAGCGCGGCCTGAAGGTCAGGCCGCAGCGCGGCGGCTCGATACCGGCCATAGCCGACGTTCACGAGCAGCCCGTCCTCGCACATCCGGGAGAGATGGCATCGTGGGATGGCGATGTCAGTGAGATCGCGTCCGCACCTCGCCGCGCCCTTGCGCCAGAGCAACGGCGCGATCCTGGAGTGACGGCGGCCGCCCGCCTGCAAGGCGTAGCGCTTCTGCGCGGTCACGATCAGGTTTTCGCATTTGATGCCGCTGTGGCGCGTCTCGGCGTAGGGCTACGGCGAATTCGTATTTCTCAAGATGCGATGGATGTCGCGTCTTTCGGCGACATGATTTTGTCGCGGTCACAGGCTTTAGTCAGGCGAATAGGAACGCCCGAGCTGATTTTGCCGCGAATTCGCCCCGATCTTGAAGAGGAGTACTGACACGTATGGTCGCTAGCCGTTTTTGCCAACCCTAAGGAGAAAACGAAGTCGCCGATGATCCAGGACAAACCCACGGTAGGCGTCGTGGTCCCGATGTTTAATGCCGAGCGAACCATTGGTTCTACCCTGATTAGCATCTGCCGTCAGAATTACCAGGCATTGGACATTATCGTGGTAGACGACGGATCGACGGACGAGTCCGCATCAATCGTGGCCTCATATGCCAAGAAGGATCACCGTATACGCCTCATAGCAAATTCGAATGGCGGCGTGGCGAACGCTCGCAACAGCGGTGCGGCTTCCACCAGCGCGGAGTTTCTGGCGTTTGTCGACGCCGACGATCTTTGGGCACCTTCCAAGATCGCACTACAGTTGCGCGCCTTGCAGGAAGGTGGCTCTTCGGCGGGCTTGGCCTATTGTTGGTTCGCGCATATCGACCAGGATGGTCGAGTATTCTCGCTGCGCCATCGGCCCGACGCCGAAGGTCATGTACTCCAGCGCCTGTGCAGACAAAATTTTGTCGGTAACGGCAGTTCGATGCTCGTACGTCGCTCCGCATTCGAGCGAGCGGGACAATTCGATCCGTCCTTGCGGGCCAGGAACGCACAAGGCTGCGAGGATCTTCTAATGTGCCTCAACATTGCGGAAACTTATGAGTTCCGGCTCGTCCCTCAGCACCTTGTCGGCTACCGAATGACGAACCTCAACATGTCAAGCGATGTCATGCAGATGCTTCGCTCGTGTGAAATTGTCCTTGCCGAATTTCGCGAAAAGTATCCGTCATTCGGGCGCGATTTCGATGCCCACTTGGTCGACATGATCCATTGGCTTGCCACAAGAGCTTTCATTGAGGGACGGTTTTTCGCGGCCGGCGAGCTGCTGAGGAGGCTTTTTGTGACGGAGCCGGGCGTTGCGATCTCCCGCCTGCCCAATATGCTGGAAGAATATTGCAGGGCCCGACTGGTTCCTCGATGGCTCAAGATGCGCGTGAGACGAATGCGAAACGACAAGAGCGAATTTCGGCCTCTCTATAGCGAATTGAGCTGGTGAAGATGTCCGACATGCCGAGTCGGCGCGCAAATTTGTTGAGCGCAGAACTGTACAAGCTGTTTGGCCCGGATGGCTGCGCAGGTATCCGCCACGTGGATTTGGATACCCAAGTCAGTCCCGAGGATTGCGATTCTGGAATGATCGTGTTGTGGCGCGGCGGGCTTCCGGTCGGGCATTTGCTCAGAGGGAGCGACGGTGAGTGCCGCACTATGCCGATCACGGCCGCTGCAGGTCCAACGCTTACTCCACCGGTTCTGCCGAGCGCCAGCGTGGTCATATGCACACGCGACAGGCCGAAAGAATTGCGGCGCTGCCTCTCCTCGCTTCCCCAGCAAAGTGTCCCGCCGGCAGAGATCATCGTTGTCGATAACGCATCGACAGGTAGCGAAACGCGCGAGGTAGCACTCGCTGCCGGCGCAATCTACGTCCGCGAGGATCGACCTGGTCTGGACATCGCTCGCAACCGGGGCGCCCAGCGTGCATCCGCGGAAATCGTCGCCTACACTGACGATGACGTCCTGCTTCACCCGCAGTGGCTTGAGCAGCTGATCACGGCGTTCGACAGGCCTTCGACCGGCGCGGTGACAGGCCTTGTACTGCCAGCAGAACTTGCCACCGAAGCACAGCGCTATTTCGAGACGTTCTGGAGCTTCGGGCAAGGCTACAGGCCGCAATTGTTCCGCGCGGCCGACTTTGCCTCTAGCAGGCACGAAGTGTTCCCGGCATGGAAAATCGGTGCCGGTGCAAGCATGGCCTTCCGGCGCGACGTGTTTGACCGCGCGGGGCTGTTTGACGAGCGCCTTGACGTCGGCCAGGCTGGATGTTCGGGCGACTCTGAATATTGGTATCGGCTGCTTGCCAATGGATATGACTGCCGTTACCAGCCAACCTCCGTCGCATTCCATTTCCACAGGCGGACTATGGAAGGCCTGGCCAAGCAAATCTATTTCTACATGCGCGGTCACTCGGCCGCGTTGCTCGTCCAGCATGAGCGGACTGGCGTGAAGGCGAATTTGAAACAGGCTTTCAAATGGAAGCCACTCTGGTACCTCGGCAGGGTCCGCAGAAGGCTGCTTGGATGCAGGAGCGCTGAGGATCGATTCATTTGGCATGAAATCGCCGGCTATGCTTCAGGAATCCTGTTCTACCTCCGAACCAAGCGCGTGTAAGGACGACGTGGCGGACAATCCCTCGGTTTCAATCGTAGTGCCTGCGCGGAACGCGGAGCTGACACTGGCACAAGCACTCGATTGTCTCATCAATCAAGACATTACTGATTGGGAGGCGATCATCGTCGACGATGACTCGAATGATCGTACTGCCGCAATCATCGCCAGTTTTGTTGGGCGCGATGCTCGATTTCGCACGGTGAACTCCTCTGCCCATAGCGCCGCCGGCGCGCGCAATCAGGGGATCTCGTCAGCGCGCGGACGCTGGCTAATGTTCCTGGATGCCGACGATTGGGTAGACGCCAGCTTCCTTGCCAAAATGCTGGCCGCATTGAAAAACGCTCCCGATGCAGTGGCCGCTTATTGCGGTTCTCGGCGCGTGATGCCCGATGGCGCACTCACCCCGTCGAGCATCGCCCCCGAGGTTGCGATCCAACCCTTCGAGACATTCGCGCGCCGGTGCGCCATCCGTACTCACGCGCTGCTGATCGACCGGGCGACGATCGTCGAGTTAGGCGGCTTCGATGTGTCGCTGGCCACCTGTGAGGACTGGGATTTGTG
Source organism: Mesorhizobium sp. M1365 (assembly GCF_040317865.1). Classification (NCBI taxonomy): domain Bacteria; kingdom Pseudomonadati; phylum Pseudomonadota; class Alphaproteobacteria; order Hyphomicrobiales; family Phyllobacteriaceae; genus Mesorhizobium; species Mesorhizobium sp. M1365. The sequence continues at coordinate 20,873 of NZ_JAMYLG010000036.1, read as the reverse complement.
GCAGCGCGTCGCACGTCTCGGGAACCGTTGGGTGATGGTCGACGAGCCGCTCGCCTTCTATCGGGCCAGCCCCAATTCGCTCACCCGAAATTCGACGCAGATGATATCAGATGCGGAGATCGTGATTACCCGCGGCTTTTCTGCCGACCCCAGAGTCAAACACCCAGCGTCTGCACACGCCAAGGGAGCGAACCCGTTGGACGGCCGCGCCGCTTGCGAAGCACTCGCGTGGTTCGCCTTGTGGAACGCTGCGTCGGATTGCGGCAGCGGCGGCGGCTCGATCCCCTCGCGGATCCTGCGCGCGCTCCCGGCCAGATACGAATGGGCGCCTGAGATCGCTAAGGTGGTCTTCGACGGCCTGATGGTAGGAAGTCTATCGACGCCGCAGCAATTGGCCGCCAGATGGGACAGGTTCGGTGGCCCCCTCACCGACTTGGTGATTGAACTCAGCAATCTCTGGAGCGACCCTGCCGCCGGCCGCCGCGTACAATATCATCTTGACCAAATGCTCCTCGACTTCGATGATCTTGCCGCACCGCGCAGGCTGGCGCGAACGCTGGGGATACGCGTCGATGTTCGGCATCCGGGCTCGACCGAACTTCCGGAGGGGATCGATCAATTTTATGTCTACCTAATGATGGAAGGGCAGATCGAAGCTCTCGTGCAGTTCGGTGTACTCGGGAGAGTGACAAGGCGTCATTGGATTGAATTGATCCTGGCTTTCGTGCCCCCTGAGCGGCTTCTAGGCAATCTCTCCGGCCATAGCCGCATGGCGTCCCGCTTCTGGAAGCGTGTCGCGCGGCTTGCGAGGCGATCGCCTGTAGATGCACCGCAAAAGGGCGCCGGTGCCGACAAGTCAAACATGTCTGCAGCCGAGGCATTGTTGTCCATGGCGCGACGCCGGTCTGATCAGGACAGCCATTTCGGCAAACTCGCGGGATTGGCCGCGGAAGCGCAGGCGCTGGTTCGGTCGAGCGCCGAAACTAAAGAGCCTTTTGCAGCGCCGCGCCGTGCACGGGCCGCGGATGGGCGCGACAATGACCGCACATCTTTCTGGAATCGCCATTTTGCGATCGAGGATCCCTGGAACTACGGTTCGCCCTATGAGCAGGAAAAATATGAGCGGCAGCTCGAAATTCTGCCTGCCGGTCCCATCGGACGGGCGCTTGAGCTGGCCTGCGCGGAGGGCCATTTCACGCGGCAGCTGGCGCCGCGCGTGGGCCATTTGATCGCGACCGATATCTCCGCTATTGCCATCGAGCGGGCGCGCGCGCGCTGCAGACACCAGTTGAATATCGAATTCAGGGTACTGGATTTTCTTGCGGATGCACTGCCAGACGGGATGGATTTGATCATCTGCTCGGAAGTGCTCTATTTCCTGGACAATCTCGACGAGTTGCGGCGCGTCGCCTCAAAGATCGTCGAGGCGTTGGCGCCCGGCGGCAGTTTCATCAGCGCGCACGCCTTCGTGCTTCGTGACAATATGGAACGGACAGGCTTCGATTGGGACCACAAGTTCGGCGCGCAACTAATTTCGGAGACGCTGGCCGCGACCGAAGGCCTCGTCCTTGAGCGATCGATCCAGACCGATCTCTATCGCATCGACCGCTTTCGCCGCCTGTCCCCGGCAGAATTTGCGGCGGATCCGACGCTCGACCACCTCCCCATCCGCGCGGCCATCGAGACGGACGTCGCGCGAAACATCGTCTGGGGCGGGGCACGGGCGCTGCGCGGTGAGGTTGCGCGTAGCGAGCGGCGGCAGCGCATTCCCGTTCTCATGTACCACGGCGTCTCCGATGAAGGTCCGGCCGCACTCGCCCGTTTTCGGCTCGCGCCCGCCGCATTCGCCAGCCAAATGGCATGGCTGCGCGCCAATGGCTTTCACGCGATCATGTCAGAGCAGCTCGAATGGTTCATTGCCAACCGTCACCCTTTCGTGGGCCGTCCGGTGCTCATCACCTTCGATGACGGCTTGCAGAACTTTGCCGACCATGCCTGGCCAATCCTGCGGGCCAACGACCTGACGGCCGAAGTCTTCCTGGTAACGGACTTCGTGGGTGAACGTGCACAATGGGATGCCGACAGCGGTCCCCCGGCACCACTCATGGACGCCGAGACCGTTCGACGCCTTGCCGGCGAAGGTGCCTTCTTTGGGAGCCATCTGGCGACGCATCGCGCCATCGATGGCCTTTCGAGCTCCGAGCTGGCCGCTGAGTTGCTGCGCTCGCGTATGTTCGTCGAGCGGTGGACCGGGAGGCCAACGACGGCATTCGCGGCGCCTTTCTCCGTCACGGACCGACGGCTGGGCAGGCTGGCCAAGGAATGCGGCTATCGAATCGGCTTCGGCGGCAGACACGGGCCGGCGGACCTCGATTGCGATCCAATCGACCTTCCACGCATCGAGGTGCGTGGGGACCGTTCGCTCGATGACTTTGTCGCCATGGTAGAGGCGGTGCTCGAATGAACGGCAAACTCGTCAGCGTCATTATCCCCGCTCACAATGCGCAAGATACAATCGACGAGACGCTCCGCAGCGTTCGGTCCCAGTCTCACCGCGCGCTCGAGATTATTGTCGTCGACGACGGCTCGCGCGACCAGACTGTCACCATCGCCCGACACCACATGGAGGTCGACCCTCGCGTGCGGCTGATCCGGCAGGCTAACGCCGGCGTGGCCGCCGCCCGCAATACGGGTTGGCAAGCGGCGCAATCCGATCTGATCGCATTCGTCGATGCCGACGATCTCTGGGCGCCGACCAAGATTGAGCGGCAATTGGCCGCGTTCGATCGGGCAGGCGAGAAAGTGGGGCTCGTCTACTGCTGGTATCGAGTCATCGATGCTCAGAGTGCGGTAACGGATGATCAGCATCGGCCAAACTGGCGGGGCGATGTGCTTGAGCGCCTTTTCCACGGCAATTTCGTTGGCAATGGCAGCGCAGCCTTGGTACACCGGCAGGCCCTGATAGACGCCGACGGTTTCGAGGGTGGGCTGCGCGAGGCCGGCGCGCAGGGTTGTGAAGATATCCTCTTCTATTGTCGCGTTGCCGAAACCTACCACTTCGAAGTCGTCGAAGAGCCGCTGGTGGGATATCGCTATCTACCGGGAAATATGTCGAGCAACATGACCCGCATGCTGCGGTCCTGGATGCTGGTGGTGGACGAGATGCTTGGCCGCCACCCGGATGCGGCAACTACGCTGCGTGAAGGCCTGCATTTCTATTCGGCATGGCTCCTGGAGCGGACGTTGCGCCTGAGGCACCCCCGCTATGTGCTGCCGATCCTGTCATTGCTGCTTCGCCGTCATCCCGCGATCGCCATGCGGATAATCGCCGTGGATTTGCCCCTGATCATAGCGCATTTGGCCAAGCGCGCTGCGACGAAACTGCTGCGCGGTCGCATGCCTGTCCGCCCACGCGTTACCGTGCGCTTCCCGATCGGGGAACTGAAATGAGCAAAGGGAAAGGAGCCATACGCCGCGGTGCGGTCCGTGCTTCGTTGCGCGATCTTTCGCATTTGCTTCGCATCGTTGGCAAGCCGCGCTGGGCGACGCCCGCTCTGCTCGCTGTTGGCTTTCTGTCATCCTTGGCCGAGACGCTCGGCATCACCCTGATCCTGCTGTTCCTCTATTTAGTGTCCAGCCGAATCACGGATGCTGGAAATGGCCTTCAGGGCCGAGCGCTGGGCCTGGCAGTCGCCTGGCTCGGTAGTCCTACCCGGCTCGCCTTCGCGATCCTCCTACTCATCTTCGCTCGTGGAGCGCTGGCGCTGCTGTATTCGTTGATAAGCTCCAGCATCGGCGAACGGATCAGCGAGCGCGTGCGCAACCTCGTCCACGAACAATATCTCACGGTCGCGTTCGGATCCATCCAACAGCACGAGCAATCGCAACTCATGGAGGTGCTCGGGACCGAATCGTGGCTGGTGGCGCAAGCGTATGGCGCAGTGACCCGACTCATCATCAACAGCTGCTCTATTTTCGTGTTCGCCGTCTTTCTCTTCACGATCTCCTGGAAGATCCTGGTGATCGCAGCCCTTGGCTCAATCGCGATCTCGGCGATCTTGCGCATCTTTTCGCGACCCGCGCGGGACCTGGGACATCGGGTGAAGAAAATCCATCAATCGCTCGGCGAGCATATGCTCATGACACTCCAGGCGTTGCGCACCATCCGCGCCTACGGACAGGAGGCGCTACACCAGCGTCGCTTCGTGCAATCGTCGGCGGCCGCGCGCGACGCATCGCTGTCCCTGATTCGCCTTTCGTCCTGGATCGGCCCAGCGACCGAGATCGGCTATCTGGGAATGTTGGGCTCCATCGTCCTGGTCTCCGGGTGGTGGCATATCAGCTTCGAGGTAACGCTGGCCGCTGTGGCCCTCCTCTATCGGCTGCAGCCGCATACGCAGGAGTTCGAGAGCAACCTGCTGTTTCTGGCGCAGATGCAGCCGCAACTGCGCTCGGTGTTGGAGATGGTCCAGTCCGAGGACAAGGAATATCCATCGCAAGGCACCATCGCACTCGGGAATTTGAACGCGAGTATCGTTTTCGAGCACGTGAGCTTTGGCTATGATCAAAATGCGCCGGTGCTCACGGACCTGTCGTTCGATATACCAGCCGGAGAAACCACGGCGCTGATCGGCGCAAGTGGCGCTGGCAAGACGACGATCGTGAACCTCCTCTTACGGCTGTACGAACCGACCTCTGGCGACATCAAGATTGACGGCACCCGGCTGCAGGACATCAGGCGGGACGACTGGCTGTCCAAGATCGCCGTAACGGGTCAGGACGTCGACCTCGTCGAGGGCACGGTGGCAGACAACATCCGCATGGCCAAAGCCGACGCGTCCCAAGAAGAGATCATTGTGGCTGCCCGCAGTGCCGGCGTCGCGTCATTCGTCGAAGACCTCCCCGATCGCTACGATACCTGGATCGGGCAGGAGGGGCTGCGATTTTCCGGCGGCCAGCGACAGCGCATTGGCCTGGCACGAGCTGTATTGCGCAATCCGGACTTCCTGATCCTGGATGAGGCCATGAACGCACTCGATACCGCGCTCGAGGATCAAGTACGGCGTGCGATTGACAGGCAGCTTGGCAAAAGGACAATTTTGCTGATCACGCACCGCATAGAAACGGCGCGTGATGCAGGCAACGTCATTTGGATAGAGAACGGCAGAGTCAACAGCCAAGGACCTGCCTCCGTCGTTGTTCCTCAATACCAAGGTCGCCAGCACGAAATCGTATGTGCCTCTGACGCTGAGGACAAAGGATGATGGCCCTGCTCTATTTTTCTTCAGTTGCCCTCAACGCTGACGCGCGTCCAAACCCGGAGCCTCTCCATCGCCTCCGTCCGGCGCCGACAGTGAATCGAGAGCTGGTCGGCCGGTCTTTGCTGCTCTCTCGGCCACGGCAGCGTGGCGGACCTGTCATAATCGGCTACGGTACCAGGCCAGCGCCGTCTCGACGATCCTGTCTATTCCGGATTGCTCAGGCACCCAGCCAAGTTCCCGCTGCGCCTTGTCGGCCGCGGCCACAAGCGCTGGCGGGTCACCTGCCCTGCGCGGACCGTAAACCGCAGGAAGGCGCGATCCCGATGCCCGGCTGACCGCATCCACCAGCTCCTTCACCGTCGTTCCAGCTCCAGTCCCGAGATTGTAGACGTGGACACCCTTGTCGCGCAGCAGCTTCTCCCCTGCCAGGACGTGAGCACGTGCGAGATCGGTGACATGGACATAGTCCCGCACCGCGGTTCCATCGCGGGTATCGAAGTCGATGCCATTGATGGTAAAAATCCGGTCCCGCCTGACAGCCGCCTCAATAGCGAGGGGTATGACGTGTGTTTCCGGTTCATGCCGCTCGCCGACCTCGCCGTCGGGATCGCATCCGGCCGCGTTGAAATACCGGAGCACGACCGCGTCGAGGCCATGGGCATAGGAGAGATTATCCACCATCCGTTCTATGATAAATTTCGACCATCCATAGGGATTGATGGGCGACTGCGGATGCGTTTCGTCAATCGGAGAGCGAACCGGAACTCCATACGATGCGCATGTGCTGGAAAAGATCAGCTTGCCCACGCCGACCTTCAACATCTCCTCGAGTAACACCAGCGACCCGAAACTGTTGTTTCGGTAGTAGAGTCCGGGATTTTCGACTGACTCGCCCACATAGGCGTAGGCGGCGAAATGCGCCACCACATCAGGCCGATATTGTCGTAGAGCCGCCGACACGGCCTCGGCGTCGGAAATGTCGCCTTCGACAATCGGTCCCCATTTAACCGCGTCGCGCCAACCGCGCGAGAGATTATCATACGTGATCACCGACCAACCCGATTCGGCGAATGCCTTGCAACAGTGTGATCCGATATAGCCGGCCCCGCCGGTGACCAAGACGGTCTTCATTCGGCAGCGGCCGGCCGTACATAGCCCGACGAAACCAGGCCTTCAAAATAGGCAATGGTCTTGACAAGGCCGTCCCGCAATGCGGTTCTTGGCTCCCAATTGAGTTCGCGCAAGGCGCTCCCGATATCGGGCTGTCGCTGTCTAGGGTCGTCAACGGGCAAAGTCAAAAAACTGATCGACGACCGGCTTCCAGTAAGTTCGATCACCAGATTGGCGAGTTCTAGCATCGTGAATTCGACCGGATTGCCGAGATTGATCGGACCAGTAAGATCGTCAGCCGTCTGCATCATGCGAACCAGACCGTCGATGAGGTCGTCGACATAGCAAAATGAACGTGTCTGCTGGCCAGTGCCGTACACCGTGATCGGTTCGTTCAGCAGGGCTTGGACGATGAAGTTGGAAATGACGCGGCCGTCGTCCGGACGCATCCTAGGGCCATATGTGTTGAAGATGCGCGCTATCTTGATCCGCAGACCGTGCTGTCGCCGATAGTCGAAAAAGAGGGTTTCAGCACATCGTTTGCCCTCGTCGTAACAAGAACGGGGTCCTATTGGGTTTACCCTGCCCCAATAATCCTCGGTCTGCGGGTGAACGTCAGGGTCGCCGTAAACTTCGGACGTCGACGCCTGAAGGATCTTCGCGCGAACCCGTTTGGCGAGCCCTAGCATGTTGATCGCCCCGTGGACGCTGGTCTTGGTCGTCTGAACCGGATCGAACTGGTAGTGAACGGGGCTCGCAGGACAGGCAAGATTGTAGATCTCATCAACTTCAACGTAGAGTGGAAACGTCACGTCATGGCGAATGATTTCGAAGGAATGATTGTCGAGCAAATTGGAGACGTTTCTTCGGCTTCCGGTGAAGAAATTATCGACACAGGCAACTTCGTGACCTTCACCAAGCAGTCGCTCGCACAAGAACGATCCCAAAAAGCCCGCGCCTCCAGTCACCAGGATCCGCTTTGCCTGTGGCATTTTCGGGTCTCCAAGACAAATTAGCCAAGCTCACAATCTCGCTTCACCGTAGCCCGATCTACCGGGGTCTGCTTTCAATTTGCGTTACCAACAAGACATTTTTGTCGAAACGCGACCCGTTCCCGATGTCCGCGGCGGAAGAAGGCTGGGTTCGATTCAGATTAGCGGTCGTGGGTCAGTTTGAAATTCCGAGCCGCTTTCCCATCGTTGTTGCCCTTGGGATCGTGTGCGGTCTGCCCGCCGGGCGCGATCATCAGCCTGCCTGTGGCATATTAAGAGCCGCACCTACAGGTCGGACACATGGCGCACCAGCCAGCAACTGCAGAGCGCTCAAATAGAACCCTTGCCAACGGAGAGCCGTCCATACACGGCCCAATTTTGAGCCTCAGGGCGGTGGTGACTGGAACGCGCAGCATGTCGGTCGGCCGACTTGACCGCCTACGCTCTCGAGCCCACCTTCTCGATGGCCCGAAAGATCGCTAGCGCACTGCTCTCGAAATGCTCGCTGTACTGGATCTTGCCGGGCCGTGCTCAACGAGCTGCCACAGCGCCTGCTTGCGCTGCAGCAGGGGCAAGGAGGTTAGATTGCGACCGTCGAGATGGAGGATATCGAACGCGACGAACACCAGCCGGCTCGGTTCGAGCCAGATCGCAGCTTCCTGCGCAGGTCAATGGGGAGCGCCCTGCTCGCCTGGAACAATGACCTCGCCGTCGATAATGGCAGCCCGGCATGGCAGTTCGGCCGCCAGCGCGATGGGCCAGTATTTCGTGGCCCAGTCACGGCCGTTCTTGCTGTATAGACGCACGCCGCCTTTATCGATGATGATCTGCGTTCGGTAGCCGTCAAGGTTGACCTCCTGAAGCCATCCCTCATCTTCGGGCGGCTCCGTGACCCGAGTCGGGATCTGCGGCGGAATGAACTCCAGCTGGCCGCCGTTCACCTTGGCACGCTTACTCAATGACGCCACCTTTGATCGCGCGGCGGCTGATCGGCACAGACAGCCCGACATCCCCCCAACTTGGACGCCTGCCGCCTGTGCCGAGCCCCCGCCGAGCCATTGCGAGCATCTGCGCACGAGGCCGGATTGTCGTTAGCTTGGCATCCAAATACTTATCCTGGTGTACATATTCGCTGTAGGCGCCGCGCTCCTGCACCTTCTCACTATCGGTGCGGAGCTCCCGCATCGTCCCGGCTGACCTATACTATCTCGGGTTGCCGCAAGCCCACGCAGTCCCTTGGCAAATTTCGGGACCTGGTCAGTCCATCAAAAGCACCACAGCGGGATGCAGCTTCTTCAGATTCGGCAATGATTTCGACTGCCAGGGTATGTCGGGCGTTCCACGCACGACGAGTCGAACATCGGGATGCTTGCGCACCTCGATGGTAAATTTCGCCAGCAGGTTGATGCCGGAAGAGTTGAGAAAGTGAAGGTCCTTCAGATTGAGCGTAATGGAAGCGGGTTTCGAGGCAAGAACACTGGTCGCCAAAGCCGTGATAGGCGCACCGGCCTCGGAACTGGCAAGCCGCATTGCACCGTCGAAGAAAATTTCGCTTCCTTCAGTCCACACACGATAGTCGTCTGTCTTGATTTCCATAGCCTGGCTTCGTTTCTTCTAGTTGTGAATTTGCGAGATCGGAATGGAGGCATATGTCTCCACGCAGATCCGATCGCTTTCGTCGGCGGCGCTGAATATCCAAGCCAGGCGTGCGCCGTAGTCACTCATCAACGTCAGCAATCCAAGTCCGGAGCCTCCTACGTCGGGGTTGGCGGCATTGGCTTCAATTCGCTGTATCAGCAGGTCCATGGGGTCGCCAACCGTGATGTCCGCCAGGAGACTTTGGAACTCAGACGCATCTTCACCATCGACGTCATTCGACACTTTCAGCTTGAAGCACTCCGAATCCATCGACGCCTCGATCAAGATCTCACCCGGTGCGCGAAACTTGACGGCATTTTCGATGAGTTCGTTGACCAGATATCCAATGCTGTGCCGCACTTCCATGTAGTCATTGCGGGACGACCGGAAGCGCAATGCGAAAAGATCGGCGATGAAGTCCGAGGTCGTGGCACAATGACGCCAACTCAAGTCGAGAGGTCCGTCGAACAGCCGCACGCGACTGACGCTCTCCTTCATCCCGATTGCAACGTCAGGGGTCCCGAACAGCGTTGTCATGGCTATGTGTGCCTTATGATCACGAGGGTGATGTCGTCGTGGATCTTCTGGATCCCGATATGGGCCATGAGATCCTCGATGATCCCGGTTTTGATTTCCTCGGCGCTCCCGCCTTGACGTCTTCGTGCGCTCTGGCAGAGGCGCTCGAACCCGAACAGCCTTCTGTCTTGGTCTTCCGCCTCGGTCACACCGTCGGTGTGCAGCACGATCACGTCGCCACTGCCGAACAGGATGTCGCGCGTGGCAATGAACTTCGAGATGTCATTCTCCAGGCCAACCGGCAGACCCAGATCCATCGTATCGATGCGTTCGACGTCCCCGTCCGCACGCACGACGAGAACGTCCTCATGCTGGCCGGATAGCGTTACCCGCTCATCCTCGAAGTCAAGGAAGGCCAGCGAGAGATGCTTTCCGGTGTTCGTCCGCTCGATGTTCTTGTAGATCGCTCTGTTCAGCCGATCCAGAAACTGGTGCGGATCCGCCTCGCTGGTCTCCTGCAGCGCGCGTGCAACAGATTGGACCATCAGCATCAGCACGCCGCTCTCGAGACCATGACCGGTCACGTCGCCGATGCCGATCTTGACCCGTGACCCGTTCTGCAGGACGTCATAATAGTCACCGCCGACCTCGTCGGCCGGCCGCATATAGGCCGCGATCTCCAGCCCCGGAATCGCTTCGAGTTCGAATTGTTTCGGCAGGACCATCATCTGTATCTGCCTGGCGACCGCGAGTTCGGCGCCAAGGCGGACGTTCTCGTCCTGCAGCTTTTCGTTGAGTGCGGAAATCTCCTGATTGGCGTCCCCGAGTTCCCTGGTTCGTTCGTCGACGAGTTGCTCGAGGTTTTCCGTGTGAAAGCTGATCTGCTCGGCCATCCGGTTGAAAGCGATTCCTGCCGCTCCAACCTCGTCGCGCGTCGGAATGTTCACGCGGACTGAATAATCTTTGGACTGGAGCCGCTGGGCGGCGCTGGCAAGTGCCCTGAGGCCCGCGGTGATCCGTTTCGAAATTCCGAGCACGGCCGCAAAAACAATCAGAAGCGAAACGGCGATCGCCGCGATCTGAAACAGCAGGATACGATTGGTTGCGCGAGAAATACTCTCCTGCGCGGCGAACAGGGATGCATAGATCTCCCGTTCGGGAACGACGATCCCGACCGACATCGTTTCGGACTTGATCGGTCCCGAACTCCACAAGTTGGTCGGCTTCAATCTCTTGAGGACAACAATATAGGGAACGTGTTCGCCCTTATTGTCGAGCATGATATGCTGAATGACACCGTCATTGTTCTTGTCTAGAGGTAGTGACGCGATAGCCGGCTGCGTACTTCCCCGCAGAGACCTTTCCAAGCCGGTGACGCCCTGCGTGCCCGCATCGCTCGATGAAGTCAGGCCGATGATCGCCTGGCCCGACGGATTGATCGCCACCACGTTGCCAGTCGACATCGTGAGGAAGCCGAATCCGGTTTCAGCGATCTTCACCCTTTCGACGACTTTCGCGAGCTGATCGAGAGTGATATCTGCTCCCGTCGTACCGGCGATACCGGTGCGATCGCGCGTCCAAAGCGGGTGGAAAAAGCTGACGATCAACTTTCCCGTGATTGCATCGGTGTAAGGCGCCGTCTGGGTAATATCGTCAGGGACCGGACGTGAGGCGGGATCCCTGGCCCATTGCTGCCATGAACCATAGATTCCCGGAAAGAAGAACTCCCAGAATTCCGCCTTGTTGTGACCTGGATAGAGTCGGTCGAAGGTCTGTGCCTGATCCGTATACGGTACCGTCCGGAAGATCGGCCGTTCCTTTGGACCAATATAGTACATCTGCAGTTTGGACGACCCGCTGGCCATGAGAGTCGGCGCGACGAGATCGATCAGAGTACTGTCTTCTATTTCCTGCCGAACGCTGGGCAGCGGACTGTGGTCGGCGCCCAGCAGGTAGCCCCAGACGCTTACCACGGAAGGCGCGCCCGGCAGATTCTGCGCCCAATCGCCCTGCGCGTTGTAGACAACCTTCACGGAGCCGGGCGCCTCATGCGAAAGCGTGGCGCCGACCTGTTGCTGCCTCCTCGGATCGTCGATCTGGGCCTGCAGCACGCCAGCGAGCGCCTTGACGTCCCCGTGAACCCGATCGAGCAGCAGGTCAACGCTCAACGCTGTCGACTCGGCATAGGAACGAATGTATTCCTGGTTTGCGTTCGTCAGGCCCTCACCGACTTCCGAGGTGGCGTCGCGCGACAGCTTTTGAACGTTCCAAAGCGCCAGACCACCGCTCAGCAGGAGGTCGAACAGTACGGCGCCGCCAACGACCAATACGAATTTCGCTCGAAAGGAGCGCAGGCCGAAGCGCGGTGTAGGCTCGTTATCGGCTTTCATTGTGGCCGTCGCCCCGATGCGACCCAGATCGGCCAACCCGCATAACCCTTGGGGTGTAGTGCAGCGAAAATGTGATCCTGGAAGCCCTGCCGGAACCGTGCGACGAACTCCGGTCCGTCACCGCGTCTGCTCGCCATCTCCCCGGCATAGACATCCGCCCAGGCCGCAATGACGTCGGCGAAGTCCTGCGGATCGCCGTCCAGGTTAGTGACCATGAAGGTCTCCACAAGGATGTCTTCGAATCCGGCTTCCACCAGGTATCGCCGACTCTTGGGCCCAAACTCGACGTCCATCTCGAAATGCCCGAACAGCTTCGCCACCTCGTCGTAGGTCCAGCGAATGCTTTCGGCGCGCGGCTCGCCGAGGCAATGCGAATTCTTCTCGTTGGTGATATAGACCCGACCGCCTGGCTTGCATATGCGGTAGAGCTCCTTGAGGATGAGTTCAGGTCGATTGAAGATTTGAAGCGAATGTCGGCAAGTGACCAAGTCGAACTGCGCTTCGTCGAGCAGCATCTCCGACGCATCGCCATAGGTGTACTCGATGCCCCGGATATCGAACTCCCGCATCACTTGTCGAGCATAGTTCAGGCTTGACATGGAGTGGTCGAGGGCGACGATCCGCGATGGCTGGAACTCCTTCTGCGCGAGCACGGCGAAATCACCGATCCCGCAACAGATGTCGGCCATGACGATGCCGGGCCGCATGCCGTGTCGCGGCAAGATTGCGCGCTCGTGGCGCCAAGTCATCTTTGTCTGAGTGCGCAGGATCGGTACGAACCCTCCTTCCTCAAGGAAGCCCTGCCCCGGATAGAATTCGGTGTCATACTCCTTGACCGTTATGTTCGGTTCTATTCCGCTCAGGCGACCGAATTTTCGCGAGGTCCATCCGACGACGCTTGATGTGATGACCACGAATTTGAGATCGGGTCGAGCGCGACAAGCGTCGATGATGATCCTCGATAAGGTGTGAAACGCAGCGTTGTTCATCTGCGTCAGGCGCCTGACATTGACGTAGAGAACGCCGCGCACACGGCCAATCGCATCGCGAAGCAATGCTATCGCGGGCCCAAGCTCATCGATCGCCTGAGGCCGGACCACTCCCGATATGGAGAACTCCTGGTTGTTCGCGTCGTATTGCGCCTTGAAGCGCGGGAGAAGGTCGTAAGGGTTCAATTTTGAAAGCCCTCGAGCGGAAGATCCACGACAAGCTTGATTGCATCGCCGTCGGCCTCCTCGGTCCAGAGTGTCGCGTTGTAGTCGACAGCCAGTTCCAGGAGTACGACCTCGCGGCTAGGCGCGAGATCCCCAGACAAGGAATTGAGGTATCGTTCTCTGGCCTCTATTCCAGCAACTTGCGATACGGCTTCTTCGTAGAATTGGCGCTCCTCCGGCACACAAGGAATTGTCAACTCGATCCTATCCGTCGCGCCATGGCGAGACACCCTGCATGCCAGTTCGCCTTCGGCATGGCGCGTACGAAAGGCGACTTCCAGCAATTCGTTGAAGGCAGAGGAAAAGAGATTTGCATGATGGACCGAGTCTGACCTGTTTTGACTGATCATCCGGGCCATGTATGTCGAGACATAATCGCAATGTTTCCAAGCGGAGACAAAAGCTTTGATCTCCAAGTCGATCTGGATCATCGGCTCAAAAGTCGGCTCGCCAGTCAGATCATGATGAACGGGTCCCATCGGCATCTCACTTGTTCCATCAGTATTGAGGCCTCGCGGGCCTCCGCGAAGAAAAATTTCACCGCGCCCTTGATGAGTCAGTCTCGCACCCACTCGAAGCTATGCACGGTATCTGCCTCGATCGTTCTACAAATCTCGACTTCACCGTTAACAAAGGTGCAAGGCGCTAGAGCGCTCGATTTGCCTCCCTCGCTCGTACCACCCTCAGCGGGGACCGCTTGATGAAATCGCTGATGGCCTCGGCTCCAAGCGGCTTTCCCAGGAAGTTGCCTTGCAGGCAATCGCAATTCTCCTTGATCAGCCACCGTGCCTGTGCCGACGTCTCCACCCCCTCGGCAGTGACATTTATTCCCAGGCCGTGCGCCAGATTCATGATCGATCGCACGATCGTTTGGCTTTTGAGATCGGTCTCCAAGTCCGCAATAAAGTACTGATCGATCTTCAAAGTATCGAAGGGGAAATTCTTAAGGTAACTTAATGATGAATAGTATGTCCCAAAATCGTCGAGCGAAATTCGTATTCCCAAGACGTTCAGAGTATTTAAGGTGTCGATATTATCGATCGTCTTCTCAAGAAGAACCTGCTCGGTTATCTCGAGTTCAAGTCGGTCAGCCCGGATTCCAACTGAGTCGATGATTTGAGCAACCGTATCCGTTAGCGAACCGCTAAGGAACTGAGCCGGCGACACGTTCACTGCGACCGTCAGCGAGGAAGGCCACGTCAATGCTTGGCGACAGGCTTCCTCGAGCACCCATCGTCCAATCTCGTCCATCAGACCGTCCGCCTCGGCGATCGGTATGAACACGCTGGGTGGAATGATTCCGACCTCGGGGTGCCGCCACCGCAGTAACGCTTCGAATCCGATCACCGACGCGGGAGGTCGAATGAGCGGCTGATACTCAAGATAAAGCTCGCCGCGCTCCAGCGCGGTTCGAAGGCTGCGCCTCAGATTCTCGCGTTGCTCGAGCAAGAGCAGCATCGAACGGTTGAACGTTCGAGCGCAACCGCGTCCATCCGTCTTGGCTGCGTAAAGAGCAATGTCGGCGGCTTTCATCAACTGCTCGCCGTCGGTCCCGTGCTCCGGCCCGAAAGCAATTCCGATACTCGAGCCGACGAAGACGGGAATGCCGTTGATGACAAACGGTTCCTTGAACGCATCGACAAGCGATCCAGCGAGGCGCTCGGCTTCCGCGGGCTGATCCTTTCCCAATTGGATGACAGCGAACTCATCGCCGGCATACCGATACGCAGATTCGCCGTCCTGCAGCGCGTCGCGGATTCGACCTGCCGCGAGTTGAAGAAGCGTATCGCCTGCTCCATGACCGAGCGTGTCGTTGACCGCTTTAAAATCGTCGAGGTCGATTTGCAGCAGGGCGGCTTTCGGCTTTGGTCCGCCGATGGCCGCCAGTGCTTGCTGCAGCCGTTCACCGAATCGCCGCCGATTCTGCAGTCCGGTCAGCACGTCGTGCGTTGCCTGATGGAGCAGAACTACATGCTCCTGCTCTTCCGCCGCGCTCCGCCCGCCGCGTTCCCTTGATTCGATGATTCCCACACCATTTGCAGTGGGGAAGACGAAAACGGACCGGGGCGCTTCGCCTGATGATGACGGCAAGTCGATGCTTGCCGGAGAGCCGCCCTGGAACACACGAAGGAAATCGTCGCGATACCTCGCATTGAGAAAGCTCGGGTAGATCTCCCATACGGCGGCGCCCAGCGCCACCGCGCCTCCGTACACGCCCTTGAGCCTGGTTGCGTAGTGCGTCAGGCGGAAGTCGCGGTCATAGATTGACAAAAGTTCGGTCGTGTTCGCCAAAAGGTCAGCGAGTATCCCATCGCCGGCACGTGGAGCATCGCTCGAGGAAGGCCCCTCACTCTCCGTGCCGACGCCTGATGCCTGTGGGCGCAAGAGCCACCTCCATAGGCGGTGCAAATTCGCGCCCCCAATCTAGGAATAGCATAACTGTCAACCTTAGCAAACTTTCCACTCGCAGTCTTAACAAGTGCCGCATGCAGCGCAGTTGCAATGTATGCTCCGTCGTGACTGGCGACAAATTATCGGTAACGTCGAACAGTCACAGTTCGTTAATAAATCGCGAATTGGCGGGAATCAGCTATGTGATTGATGGCGCGGTGGACGCGACACGAAGATATTGTGCGGCGTGGTCTTCCCCGCCCCGGCAAGCCTGTTTTGGGCCCGCCCCATCAGCATCGCCGATCCTGTACTCAGCTTCCGAGCGCTTTGAGCCAACCTTCAAAGGAAGAGGCTTTCTCCTGTCCGGCAAGCGAAACAGAGTTGGCGGGGCGCGGCAACACCACAGTGCTGCGGCCTTCGCGGGGGCTGTAACCGAATTCCTTGCTGAATGCCCGGCTGAAATTAGCCGCTGAACTAAACCCGAAGGCTTCAGCAATTTCAACAATGCGCCGGCTGTCCGCCGGATCGCTTAGCGCAACATGGGCTGCCAGAAGGCGGCGACTTTGTATGTAATGGAGAACACCACCGCTTGGTTCGAACAACTGATAGAGACGAGAGCGCGAGACGCCGAGCGCCCGGCACATCGAATCCGGTGTCAAATGAGCCGCATCCAGATGGTGGTGGACGTATCGACGCGCTCGCTCCATTAGCGCGACACCCGTCAATTGTTCGACGGCCGCAGCCTGTTCCGCCGGAGGCCCGAGGCAGGCAATAATCATGCTGCGTGTTGCGTGCACGATGCGGGGCAGATCGTCAGCCGTGAGGCTGCGCAGTCTTGCTTCTATGCCATTGACGTAGTCGAGCAAGAGGTTGGCAAAGTTGCCGGACAGAATTGAATTGTTCTTGGCGTCCAGGGTTGCCGCCGCATCGGCGAACAAATCGCGCGGCAAATAGAGAAAGAGACTTTCGGAGTCCGTTGTCCTCCCGCGAAACGGGTAGCCAAGCGATCTGATCTCCAATTTGCCCGGCTGGTTCTCCGCTACGCGGCGATCGACCTCCGTCCACGACCGGCCAGTACGTGGAAAGGCGATATACCAGTGATCGATCGAGCTGGACCGAAGCTTCGCGGCAGAACGCATATAACTATGTGCCGGTGCGCGCTGTTGAACGATCAGCATGCCACCGAGATTCCAAGCCGTGTGGTCCGCGGGAAAGCCATCGTTCAGCGATTTGTCATCCGGCAACCTGACCTCTATCAGCGGCGCCATATGCGCCTGCCAAGCGGCTAATTGATCCTTTGGCGCTAGTTCGAGCGTTGAAAAGGACAGAGGTTCAGACACCGACGCGAGCGACGAAGCGTCCTCATTGTGGGACTGACCTTCGCGTGGCCAACGACGCCGATCGAGGTCCCGCGGCTGCCTCGCAGGGGCCTCGTCTCTCCTCTTAGTGTCCATCGCGTGGTGCCATATCCGAATCGGCTATGCCCCATGCCCCTCTCAATCATGTGATGTACTTCAGGATCTGGCAAGGCTGGTGAACTCGAGTCGACTGAAACGGCGATCAAGCTGGTTTACGGAAGAAATGCATTCCGAGATAAGTTTCTGGATGGGAAGCTAACGACACTCTTCAACTTGGTACGTATAGAATCGGTCGTCGTGAAATTAGTTGAGGAGTCCACCGAAATGACCGCAAAGCTCGACAGCGAAGCTCGTCGCAGGACAATTCTTGATCAATACAGTAAATTTGGTTGCATGCGAACTCCGAAAGAGGCGGCGGAATTCCGGCAAGGATTTCATGTCCCAGAACAAAGCTGGACGTCTAGAGCTCGCGAGCGCGCGCTGATTTTAGGATTATTGAAAGTACCAGTCAGCGAGTCACCTCATTTCAACAAACGCCCCAGCGGTTCATCAGCAAAAAGAGGCCCGCCGCAACCACGGGCAGCGGGCCCTGAAAGGTTCGCACAGATGCTGCGTCCGCGTTTCGCTCGCACCTGCCTCAGCCATATTGATCTGGCTATTTGTGAAAGCGTGTTTGATCAGGTTTGCGCAGATGATCTCATCGACCCTTTAAGCCGGGACGCCGAGGCCTTAGCGGTGGCAATTGTCGCAGTCTTCCGAAACATTACTACCAACGAGCGCGAACTGCTGGAGGACGTTAGGTCTTTTCGTCCCTCAAAGGGCTCAGAGACGGCCCACTAGCTTGGCGGCGTTGGGAGGCGAATTGTTAGCCCTACTTTGGCATAGCCGGATTCGCATCTGTATTGGCCATTGACGCCCGCCAAAGTGTAGCCACAGCGCTTGTGAAGGGGATGGAAATGGGTTTAGCCCAAGACTTGTCTGATGTTGCCCTCACATTCGATTGTCCGGATTGCTCGCATCCGGCGGTAAGGAAGGGCTCTGCGCTAAGAACGATCGCGCACTTCAGATGCAACGGGTGCAACGCCAAGGTGCGGATCACTTATCCGCAGAAGGTAGCGATCTTTGAAAAGCACAAATTAGCCGCCCAAGGGGCAGTGCGATAAACCCCCAACGCTGCGGGCGTGATACCTCTTGGCATGTCCTTGGGCGGTGGCCCGGCATGTTCCCGGAAGCGCTTCCACAGCCGCTCCCGCATCTCGCCCGGCCAGAGCACGCGGCTTGAGCAAGCCGGCGCCATCAAGGTCTTCTCCGACGTCAATTCCGGCAGGAGCATGGACCGGCCGGGCTTGGCCGAGCTACTAGATTATGCCCGCGCTGGCGACACCCTGGCCGTCGTGCGGCTCGACCGGCTCGGACGCTCGCTGGCGGAGCTGCTGGAAACGGTGAAGATGCTGCGGGGGCGACAGATCGACCTTCTCAGCCTTGAGGAGAAGATCGATACGTCCTCGGCGCCGGCGAGTTGATCTTCCACGTGTTCGGCGCCATCGCTCATTTCGAACGACGGCTGATCTCGGAATGCACGAAAGACGGGGTGGCTGCTGCACGGGCGAAAGGGAAACGACCTGGGCGACAACCGCTCGACCTGAATCAAGCTGATCAAGGCCGAGGTATCGCCGGCTGAAGCTGCGCGGCAATTGGGTCTCGGCCGATCGACCGTTTATCGGGAAATGAGACGACTGGGCATCAGTCGGCCAGCGTAGCGAGCATTTCCAACGCTTGCAAACTCTCGCGCTGGGGAACTCAAGGGCAAATAGTGACCGAAGTCGACCTTCGCCGTCTCGGTCTTTATGGCTTCATAACTGCTCATTCTGGCCATTCGCATTGCCGGCCGCAACATCGAGCGGGCGCGACAGCAGTGGGTCCCTATGGCGCATGGACCATAGCTACCGGTGGCGAAACCATCTTCCTTCCCTACCTGTCGGGTGGAGTTCCGTCAACGGGAGTGCGAGATCCTTAATAAATCGTTGACGCAATGGCACCTACGGTGCTGCCAGACCTTGCTCAGATGTCACGGACTACCGGGATGATGTCAGTCATCAACATGATCGAAAGCGCAGCGGTAGTCATTCTCGCCGTGCTTTTCCTCGCCTTTCTGGGTGACCGTCTCGAGCGTTCCTTCTGGGCAAAGAGCATCGTCTTCGGGATCGTGTTCGGCGCGACCGGACTGATCAGCATGGCATCGCCGGTCGAATTCGCCCCCGGGTATTTTGCTGATGGGCGCAACGTCGTGATGGCGTTCTCTGGTGATTGCAAGGGCTGGGCGCGTCGACAATTTGCCTCAGGCGGCGTTTGTCCTATCGTCGGATACCATACTCTCGTTGATTGACTCAGTTCGCGATGGAACAGAACGCAAAACTGCACGGCGAAGGCCCGCGAGTGCATTGCTTGCACAGCTAAAGCCGCTCGATGCAAGCGTTGTGAAGATGCGTCTTGAGCCTCGGTCTCAAGAGGAGACTGTTGGCGGACGCGGACGTGTATTTTAGTCGTCGTTCATGTCGCGCTATTTGATGAGCTCCCAGTGCATCTTTGACGTGATCAAGAGGCGTAACCTCACCGCTGAACTTTGGTTAGAATCCGCAGACTCGCGCGGCATCTATGCAGACGATATCTGCATCAGTGCAGTGACGCCCATGACCATCAGATGGCAACTTGAACAAGCGCTCACGGCGGCACGGGCAAAGCCCGAAGCCGCCGTGCATCCCGTGCCGGTGATCAGAGACTTCATCGACCAGGCAAGCAGGCTGTTCGAAGATTTCGCGCGCGATGACCGGATCATTGCGATGGACCATCGGATCGCCGCACGCTGGGGGGATTTGCTTGACATGAGGATCACATATTGACACCCCGACGGTCGGCCATTCGATGTGCCTAGCGCGACAAAGGTTGAGATCGCAACAGCGTTGGTTGGGAGGGGAGATTTCCCATTTGTCTACGTGGACTACCATCAGGATGGGCACGCAGAAATCCCGGGGCTCACGGTAGAAAATCCTGAAGACTTTGTTCGCAAGTGAAATGGCGCAGTCCGCTCCCAATAGATTTCAGATCTTGGCACTGAGCGGTGGGGGCTACCGAGGGCTCTTCGGCGCCGAGTTTCTCGCCGCATGCGAGTCAAAGTTCAACGTTCGGTGCAATAACCGCTTCGACATCATTTCTGGAACCTCTATCGGCGCGCTTCTTGCTGCCGGCCTTTCAGCATCCGTTCCAGCGACGACATTGGCGGCAATAATGAAAGACTACGGACCGTCGGTCTTCGCTCGTGGTATCGCCACTGGGGTCAAACGGCTTGTGGTCGCGGCACTCTATAGTCCGGTTCCAATCCTTGAGGCTATTCGTAAGACGCTCGGCAAGCCCGTTGCCGAAACGCTACTCAGCGACTACGAACCTCCGCTCATCATCACGGCCATCAACTAATCCACAGGCGAAACGAGTATCTTCCGTTCCAAAGGCATTGCGGGGAAAGCGGCCAGCGCAGTGAGCATCGAAGATGCCATACTCGCAAGCGCGGCGGCGCCGACTTTTTTTCCGACGAAGAAGATTGGCCCTAGCGAGTACATTGACGGTGGTCTCGTAGCGAACGCACCAGATATCATCGCACTTCTCGACGCTTTGAACTTCTGTCACGCGCGGATGGAGGAGGTCTACCAGCTTTCGATCGGCACCGCGTCACGTCGGCAAGGTTCCGCAGTGCATGATAAATCTCGAGCTCCCGGATCTTTTTCATGGATAGCGCGCCGTGGTCTTATCCAAACAATAATGGCAGCCCAAGAACATTTGGTGCTGTCTCAGATGAGCAGCCTCCTTCGAAATCGATTTCTACGCATTGACGAAGAACCTGCGCAGTTGTGTGCGTCAAGTTCTGCAAAATGGCGTGGCATTGCGTTGACGTCGGCGTGTCCGCCGCGCAGCCCCCGTGTTTAGCGGAGCGGCGGACACATGACGGTGC
>NZ_JAMYLG010000035.1:0-54367 GCF_040317865.1 Mesorhizobium sp. M1365 | reverse complement strand
TTGCGACGCCAGATCCCGACCCGACGGCAGCGCATCCTGGGCCATCTTGAAGACCGGATCGCGGCGCAGCCGGTTGGCGTCGTTGGCGTCCTCGTAGCCGGCGGCGATCATCTTCATGCGAAAGCCGATCATGTCCGCCAGGCTGTGGACGACCTGGTCCGGGCAGCGCGGATCGTCGATGCAACGCGCCAGACGCTCGGCCACCCGCAACCGCTTTTCCACGTCGGCCAAGGCCAGAACGCCGCTGTTGGACGACAGCATGCCGCCGTCGAAACGGGCGACGACGGACTTGCCGCCGACTGATGACAAACCGCTCAGCGGCAGCGCAAGATCGTTCATGGTGGGTGTGGTCTCCGGGAAATGGTTCGGATCGGCTTAAGCAACCAAATCCTACGTCATTTCCGATCAGATCCCGAGCAGCCAGCCAGTATTCGACCGTCGCTTGCGCCTCTGCCCGCTGAGGCCTTGTGCTTCCTTCAGGGAGTCAAGCCGATCACCATGGGTGTCCTGGTGCTCACCCACGTGCCATTTGCGATCTCGTGTCGGTGAGAGCACCGCAAGCACCTCCCCTGCTAGAGGGCAAGGCGGCTTGCGTCGCCCGTGTTGTTACTATTCTTCGCTGTGGTCGGAGTTTTTTCCTTGGCTTTGGAATCGGGCCATTCGACTTTGCAAAAAAACAGGCCATCGTGGTCGATCGTCACGCCCCCGAGTTCGGCGGCACGATGCGACGACAACGGCAGCGCAAGCTCCATTTGCGCGAGGGGCTCGTCCCTTCAACTACTTGATGCATTTGCGCTTTGCGTACCTCCGTGCATGTTGCTCGATGCCAGGCGGAGATCTCCGTCTCAAACGATCGCGCATCGATGCAACGCCCACGCGTTGATCGCCATCATCGCGGCGATCGCTTTGCCGCGTCCCCCGCCGCCGTTTTCGAGCACGACAATCATGCCGGCGGTTCGGCAGCGATGCGCATGCAAAAATTCACAGATGCATTCTGGCCAAATGCTAGCTGCCCAGCAAATGTCCGGCATTTCGCAAGGCCCCTAGGAAGAGACTGGCATGGCCGTTGGCATCGATCTTGGCCTGCATCGACAGGGGCATGCTGTGCCAGTTCTCCAAGGGCGCAATGAAATGTGAGAACGTACCGTTGACGATGCAATGGTGGGTAACAAGGCCCTGTCTGTCCAACGCCAGCACGCCGATCTGGTCGCCCTGATATCGGATGGCTGCGACCCGCTGGACCCCCGCATCACCGTCGACCCGCACGTCGAAAAGCAGGATGCCGCGGCTCCTGGTGGCTACCTCGGCGGCCTTTTCAGCGAAGCTTAAGGAGAGCGAGCGGACGCTTTCGACCGCCAGCTGTAAAACCATCAAATCCAGTTCATCCACTGCCATAAGGTACCTGCGCGCAACACATGGGTGATAGCAATCGACCACACCGCTTGTTCACAGATGTCGGCTCACGACCGATCATTCAGGTTGTTGCCGGACGTCCATTGACCGAGGGAGTGCTCCGGTTCGAACCGATCCTGAAGCGGAATGCGCTGGATCTACGGAACCCGAGAGCAGGCCAGCCAAAGTTGCCGCGACAATTGATGTCGTGATCATTCCAGACATCTGCATCGGCGTCGCTGAACATCCCACTGGTAAGTCCGTTCTCTTGCGGCAAGCCCATCCTCGGGCCGTCTTGTACCTGAATCCCTCGCGGTGGCGTCCCTCGAAGCTCGGGACCGCCGGGCGCTTGATCGTCGAGAACTTTGTTTACGAAGGTCCGGACCTCCTGCAGAGCATATTCTGGTGCGCTCGCCTTTGAGCATTCCGCTGAAGCGTGACGTTTCGCTAGTCCGTGTTCCTTGCAGGCTCACCGCGAGGGCGCCTTGCACACAGCGGCACGTCAGCGCATGAAACTCGTTCCCCGTTCACTTCACAAAATGGATTTCCTGAAGTACTGGGAGCGCAGAGAAATCTCCGGTCGCAGCCTACCCGGTTAAAACAAGGACCCAACGATGAAGACTCTCGTCGTCTGCTCCGGCGGATTGGACTCCGTTACCCTTGCTCACAAGGTGGCAGCGGAGCACGAACTCGCCGGCCTCCTATCTTTCGATTACGGCCAACGGCATAGGAAGGAATTGGGCTTCGCCGCCCTTTGCGCGGAGCGACTGACCGTCCCGCACCGCATCGTCGACATCCACGAAATCGGCGGCGGCCTTTTCGGCTCCGCGCTGACCGATAATGTGGACGTGCCCGACGGGCACTACGCCGAAGACACGATGAAGGTCACGGTGGTGCCGAACCGGAACGCCATCATGTTGGCCATTGCCTTCGGCTTCGCCGCAGCGCACGACGCTGACGCGGTGGCGACGGCCGTGCATGGTGGGGATCATTTCATTTATCCCGACTGCCGTCCGGCCTTCATCGACGCTTTCCAGATGATGCAGGACCATGCGCTCGACGGCTACGCGAAGATTCGCCTTTATGCGCCTTATGTGAACCTCACGAAGGCGGACATCGTTGAGGATGGAGCAAGATACGGCACACCATTTGCGCAGACCTGGTCCTGCTACAAGGGCGGCGAGCGTCACTGTGGACGGTGCGGGACCTGCGTCGAGCGGCGCGAGGCGTTTCATCTTGCAGGGCACCCGGACCCCACCGAGTACGAGGACTCCGACTTCTGGCTCGACGCGCTGCGCAGGAGGATCGTGTAATGTTCTGCATCACTAAGGAATTCCACTTCTCGGCCTCGCATCAGCTCACCTCTTTGCCGCCCGAGCACCAATGCGCGCGCCTGCACGGGCATAACTACATCGTCGAAGTAGAGCTTTCGGCGAAGGAACTGAACGAGCACGGCTTCGTGCGCGACTATCATGATCTGGCGCCGCTAAAACGCTACATCGACGAGAGCTTCGACCACCGACATCTCAACGACGTGCTGGGACATGAGCAAGTCACGGCGGAATATCTGGCCAGACATTTTTATGAATGGTGCAAGGCACGCCTGCCCGAAACCTCGGCCGTGCGGGTGAGCGAAACGCCGAAAACCTGGGCGGAATACCGGCCATGACCGATACGCATCCCGCAATCCGCGTGAGTGAGATTTTCGGGCCGACGATCCAGGGCGAGGGCGTGCTCATCGGTTTGCCGACGGTCTTCGTCAGAACCGGCGGGTGTGACTATCGCTGTTCCTGGTGCGACAGCCTGCATGCGGTGGACAATCAATTCCGCCATGAATGGGAGATGATGTCCATTGCCGCGGTGTGGCAAAACGTGCTTGCGCTTTCCGGTGGCCGCCCGCTGATGGTATCGCTGTCAGGCGGCAATCCGGCCATCCAGCCGCTCGGCGCGCTCATCGAGCGAGGCCATGGTGAAGGTTACCGTTTTGCGCTGGAAACCCAAGGTTCGGTGGCCAGGGACTGGTTTGCCGACCTTGACGTGCTAGTCCTCAGCCCAAAGCCGCCGTCAAGCCAAATGACGACCGATTGGGCCGCTTTCGAGGCGTGCCTCCAGGCGGCACAAGGCAGGCCGCAAGTCGTGCTCAAGCTCATTGTTTTCGACGAAAGGGACTACGCCTACGCGAAAGACGCCGCTGCGAGATTTCCGCGGCTTCCGATCTATCTGCAACCCGGCAATCACACGCCGCCACGCCCCGCAAATGAAGACGCTCCT
Organism: Mesorhizobium sp. M1365; assembly: GCF_040317865.1. NCBI lineage: Bacteria > Pseudomonadati > Pseudomonadota > Alphaproteobacteria > Hyphomicrobiales > Phyllobacteriaceae > Mesorhizobium > Mesorhizobium sp. M1365. Next base: position 50,704 of record NZ_JAMYLG010000035.1, on the reverse strand, counting down.
GTCGACCTTGACGGAATATTGAAGCGCATGGAGTGGCTGGTTGATGCCGTGACCCGCGACAGGTGGTTCGAAGCCCGTGTGCTGCCGCAGCTGCACGTTATGCTCTGGGGTAACAAGAGAGCCGTCTAGCCTAGGCCCGCTTTTCACTGAAACTGCGCCGGCGGATATTCGGGTGGACGGGTTGTCCCACGCTTGACGGCGCTGCCGGGGTGCTTGCGGACTTTCTGCCACCGGGACCAAGAGCGTGGCCAGCCGCTTACGACTCGGAATGTTGCCGAGGCTCGGTTTCGACGGGCGTCGGCCTGGCGCGAACCAATCAAAGGTTAGCGCGAGCCACGGGTGGATAGTGTGGTGGTGCGATGCGGCGGCGCCTGCTGCAGCTGGCACGGTCCTTGCGGACCCTTGTTGCAAGGCCGAAGGGAGCTGTCGGCCGACAACCATGATCTGGCCAGGACGATTGTCGACTGCTTCCGATACAGAAAAGAGGCCGGACTCGACGTGGCGCTTCAGGGACTGCGAAATGGAATACGGCGCCGGAAGGCACGACCGGACGATATCGTCGCTATACCAAGACGCGTCTGGTCCGCTCCGAATCCTGTCTCGACACGACGGTCGCCGATCAACAGTGAAAAATGTAGCGCAATCGGTTCACGATCGACTGAGAACCATGACCGTTCCTCTGCGGTGCTCAGACTGCCGCTGAGTGCCTGGCCGTTCCACTTTCGAAATATTTGTCGAACTTTGCCGCGATGCTCCTGACAAAGGGCCGGCTTTCCGCAGGCACGACGAAGCGGTCACCATCAAGTTCAAGCAACCGCGCAGGATCTTGGAGGGCCGTGGAACTCGCCTTGAGGAGAAGTCTTTGGCCGGCTTCGCCAAAGCGCTCCACCAGCTCAATCGCCGAGAAGGCGAAGTCACACATCAATCGCTCGATGATCCAGCCGCGAACACGGTCGTCGTCGGAAAGCGCGATACCCCGAACAGCGGCCAGCCCGCCATCAGCAACCATGCGTCCATACTCGGCGGTCGAAGGCATATTCTGTGCATAGCCCTGGCGAAACTGGCTGATGGACGATGGGCCGAGGCCGATCAATGTCTCGTAGCAGTCCTCGGTGTAGCCTTGGAAGTTCCGGTGCAAAGTCCCGGCGCGTGCCGCAAGCGCCAGCGCATCGCCCGGCTTGGCGAAATGATCGAGCCCGATTGCTTCGTATCCCTGGTCCATGATCGCCCGCGCTGCCAATTGCCATTGGGCAAACCGCTCCGCCGGACCCGGCAACCAGGCCTTGTCGATCATCGTCTGATGTTTCTTGAACCACGGCACATGGGCGTAGCCAAAAAGCGCGATCCGATCCGGTTCCAGGGTCAGGGCCTGTGCAACCGTGGAGGCGACGCTCTCCCTGGCCTGATGCGGCAGGCCGTAGAGCAGATCGAGATTGACGGATTCGACGCCGCGCGAACGAACGCCATCAACAACTGTCTTGGTCTGCAGAAAGCTCTGCTCGCGGTTGATCGCTTTCTGCACCTTCGGGTCGAAATCCTGGACGCCGAGGCTCGCCCTTGTCATGCCGATTTCGGCAAGTGCATCGAGGCGGGCATCGTCCATATCGTTGGGTTCGATCTCAACGCTGATCTTTGCACCGGGGAGAAACGTGAAGCTGTTGCGCAGGACGGTTCCCAGCGCCACGATATCTTCCGGTTTGAGCATCGTCGGCGAACCGCCGCCGAAATGGACGGCACGCACGCGGCCCTTGCCTGCGACAAGACTGGAGACGGTAGCGATCTCGGCATCCAGTGAGCGCAGATATGTGGTCACTGGTTCGTAGTGGCGTGTCTGCTTGGTGTGGCAAGCGCAGAACCAGCAAAGCTTGTCGCAATAGGGAATATGGAGGTAAAGCGATATCTCGTCACCACCTTGGAGCGCCTCCAACCAGCCTCGGTAAACGACGGCATCGACCCCCGCATGGAAATGCGGCGCGGTCGGATAGCTGGTATAGCGCGGGACGTTCTCGCCAAGTCTGGCAGCTAGCTCCAGTCGCATGTCGTGGTCCACCGTGTTTGCGTCGCCGGAACTGTGGATGCTTGGATGAGCCTAAGCCCTGATTTCGATCAACCTTCAGCACGGACAAACTGCCGCAAGGATTTTTCTACCGTCGATTGCTATCCTGCCCGCACTGGACCGGTAGAGCGATCGAATGACATTACGGCAGGACATTCACAGTTCCGGCATTCCCGTTCTTTGCCTGTCTTGCGAGGCACGGCACCGCGGTGTCTGTGGTGCGCTCGAACCAGACCATTTGGCTCAGCTTGCCAAGACGTCGTCGCGGCACAATATCGAGCCGGGGGTCGAACTGATCGGCGACGCCGAGACGGTCGACTGTTATTCAAACGTGCTTTCAGGCGTGGTGAAGCTGACGAAGAGCCTTTCGGACGGCCGCCAGCAGATCGTCGGCCTTCAGTTCGCGCCGGATTTTCTGGGACGGCCCTTCAAGATGAAAAGCGCGATCAATGCGGAAGCGGCAACAGCTGTCTCGCTATGCTCGTTTCCGAGAGCGGCCATCGAACGGATGATGAAGGAATCACCGGAATTTGTGCATCGCCTGCTCAAGCAGGCGCTGAACGAACTCGACGAGGCACGCGAATGGATGGTGACTCTGGGGCGCAAGACCGCACCGGAGAAGGTGGCGAGCTTTCTCCTCATGATCGCCCGGAATATCGGTTCCAGTGTTGACCCGGCGGCTAGGTCGGCGTGCTTCGAGCTGCCGATGACGCGTGCCGACATCTCTGATTTCCTTGGAATTACAAACGAGACCGTGAGCCGTCAGCTGACCAGCCTGAGAATGGACGGCGTGATTCGGATCGAGAACAACCGCCGTGTCACCGTGGACAGCATGAGCCGGCTGGAACGGCGCTGCGGCGGCCGAGGCGCAACCGCCGTTTGAATGACACCGAAGCTGCATGGCCTACGTCACTTACTTCGTTCGGGGCAGGGCATGCTCGCGTTGGGCTTAGAAGAAGTCGCATAGCGACAGCCCGCTCTCCATCCGATCGCATGAGCCAGGTGCGTTTCGGCCAACTCGTCGGCGAAGCATCCATCCTCGAGGTGCTCGACGTGCAACCGGCTGTTCCAGGCAGGATCGCACTCGGCCGAAGTCAATACGCCTCATACGCAGGGGAAAATCGCCGTCTCCCCGAACCATGAATGTCACGAAGGCAGCGCAACGCTGGCGCTGGCTGTCCCAAGGCATTGAAACGATCGACGTTCGGCAAGGCATCGCCCTACTTTCCAGCGTCACAGAAGGCGCGCTTCCCCACACGCCCGCGATCGCCTCCATACCCGGCCCGACCGGGGACGCGGGGCCTGTCCATAAGCGTGGCGGCCGGTGCTGCGCTTCCACATTCGATCGCCACAGTCTGATCGCACCGAGCTCGATGCTGCTCGAAGCAAAATCGTGCGGCTCTGACATGGATCAGGGCGAGCAGGCCACGGCTGCGCAATAAGGCACTGCGGTTGGCGCCCGCCGGAATTGGAAATCGGGGCTTGCGATGAAATTCGGCACAGAGATCGTCCTTCTAAGCCTGTTTGCGTTTGCGGCCCTGGTGGCTGCCGGCTTCGGCGTAGATGAACCTTTTCGCCGGCATATGTGGGTTTTGTTCTTCGCCGTGGCTGGCTTCACTGCAATTCTGTTGCGCAACACGGAATTCAAGCGGGCAGTTCCGATCGACCCCGCCGCTTACATGGATGGGCCGATCCGCTACGGCGCCATCGCCACCGTATTCTGGGGCGTCGTCGGCATGCTGGTCGGCGTGGTTATCGCCCTGCAGCTCGCCTACCCCGATCTCAACATCCAGCCCTGGTTCAATTTCGGCCGACTGCGGCCTTTGCATACTTCCGGCGTGGTTTTTGCCTTCGGCGGCAATGCACTCATCTGCACGTCACTTTATGTCGTGCAGCGGACCTGTCGTGCCAGGCTGTTCGGCGGCGATCTCGCCTGGTTCGTGTTCTGGGGCTATCAGCTGTTCATCGTCATGGCGGCAACCGGCTACCTGCTCGGTATCACCGAGAGCCGCGAATACGCCGAGCCCGAATGGTATGTGGACCTGTGGCTGACCATTGTCTGGGTCGCCTATCTCATCCTGTTCCTCGGCACGATCCTGAAGCGCAAGGAACCGCACATCTATGTCGCCAACTGGTTCTACCTTGCCTTCATCGTGACCATCGCAATGCTACATGTGATCAACAACCTGTCGATGCCGGTCTCCTTCCTGGGCTCCAAGAGCTATTCAGCCTTCTCCGGCGTACAGGACGCCCTGACGCAATGGTGGTACGGCCACAATGCCGTCGGCTTCTTCCTCACCGCCGGCTTCCTCGGGATGATGTATTATTTCGTGCCCAAGCAGGCCAACCGACCTGTCTATTCCTACCGCCTGTCGATCATCCACTTCTGGGCTTTGATCTTTCTCTACATCTGGGCCGGTCCGCACCACCTCCACTACACCGCCCTGCCGGACTGGGCCCAGACGCTCGGCATGGTGTTCTCGATCATGCTTTGGATGCCCTCGTGGGGCGGCATGATAAACGGCCTGATGACGCTCTCGGGCGCCTGGGACAAGCTGCGCACCGACCCGATCATCCGTATGATGGTGATGGCCGTCGCCTTCTACGGCATGTCGACCTTCGAAGGCCCGATGATGGCGATCAAGACCGTCAACTCGCTGTCGCACTATACCGACTGGACCATCGGCCACGTCCATTCCGGTGCACTCGGCTGGGTCGGCATGATCTCGTTCGGCGCGATCTACTACATGGTACCGAAGCTGTGGAACCGCGAGCGTCTCTATTCGCTGCGGCTGGTCACGTGGCACTTCTGGCTGGCGACGCTCGGCATCGTCGTCTACGCCGCTGTCATGTGGGTTTCAGGCATCATGCAGGGCCTGATGTGGCGCGAGTACGACGAGCAGGGCTTCCTGGTCTACTCCTTCGCCGAGACCGTCGCCGCCATGCACCCCTATTACATCATGCGTGCCATCGGCGGCGCGATGTATCTGTCGGGCGCCCTCATCATGGCCTGGAACATCGCCATGACCATCCTCGGCCACCAGCGCGAGGAAGAGCCGATGCCCGGCTCCATCCCCGCCCTCCAGCCTGTGCGATCAGGAGCCAGAAAATGGGCCTGATGGACAAACACAAGGTTATCGAGAAGAACGCCACACTTCTTCTCCTCGGGTCCCTGCTGGTCGTAACAGTCGGGGGCATCGTCGAGATCGCGCCGCTCTTCTATCTCGACAACACCATCGAGAAGGTCGAAGGCATGCGGCCCTACTCGCCGCTTGAGCTCGCCGGACGCAACATCTATGTGCGTGAGGGCTGCTACCTCTGCCATAGCCAGATGATTAGGCCGTTCCGCGATGAGGTCGAGCGCTACGGCCACTACAGCCTGGCGGCCGAGTCGATGTACGATCACCCGTTCCAATGGGGATCGAAGCGAACCGGACCGGATCTGGCCCGCGTCGGCGACCGTTACTCGAACACCTGGCATGTGCAGCATTTGTCCGACCCGCGCTCCGTGGTGCCGGAATCGATCATGCCGAGCTACGGCTTCCTCAAGGACACGCCGATCGAGGTGAAGGACTTCTCGACGCACCTCGTCGCGAACAGGCGGGTCGGCGTTCCCTATTCAGACGACATGATCGCTCATGCCAATGCCGATCTGATGGCGCAGGCCGACCCGAATGCCGATAGTTCGGGCCTCGAGGCTCGCTATCCGAAGGTCAAGACCGGCGATTTCGACGGCGATCCGCAGCAGGTCACCGAAATGGATGCCCTGGTCGCCTATCTCCAGATGCTCGGCACGCTGGTCGATTTCAGGACCTATGACGAAGCCGCCGGTTACCGCTGAGGAGAATGGCGATGACCTACAATTTCATGCGGGAGTTTGCCGACAGCTGGGGCCTGCTTGCCATGGCGCTTTTCTTCCTCGGATGCGTTGCCTTTGCACTTCGTCCCGGCAGCCGCAGGCAAGCCGAGAGAGCCGCTCACATTCCTCTCAAGGACGACTGATCATGGGCAGCGAGCATATCGACGAGGTTTCGGGTATCTCGACGACCGGCCATGAGTGGGACGGCATCAAGGAACTCAACAACCCGCTTCCCCGCTGGTGGGTCATCACCTTCTACATCACCATTGCCTGGGCGATCGGCTACACCGTCGTCTATCCGGCATGGCCGATGCTGACTTCCGCGACCAGGGGTGTGCTGGGGTATTCGAGCCGCAGAGACGTCAAGAATGAACTGGCCGCGGCCGAAGTGGCCAAGGGTAAATTTGTCGCTGCCATTCAGGCGAAGACCGTCTCCGAGATTACTGCCGACGATACGCTACGCGAATTCGCCGTCGCCGCAGGTGGCGCCGCGTTCAAGGTCAATTGCGTGCAGTGCCATGGCTCGGGCGCTCAAGGGTCCAAGGGTTTTCCCAACCTAAACGACGACGATTGGCTGTGGGGTGGCAACGCCGAACAGATCCAGCAGACGATTGCGCACGGCATCCGCTTCGCATCAGACCCGGATACGCGCCTGTCGGAAATGCCTGCTTTTGGCGACATCATCACGACGGATCAGATCAAGCAGGTCGGCGCCTATGTCGCAAGCCTCTCCGATCCTGTTCAGGACACAAGCCTGATCGAACTCGGCGCCAATGTTTTCGCCGAGAATTGTGCGGCCTGTCATGGTGAGAATGCAAAGGGCAACAGGGAGCTCGGCGCACCCGACCTGGCCGACGCGATCTGGCTATACGGGTCTGGCGAAACAGCCATCGCCGCGCAGGTCCGCGCGCCGAAGCACGGCGTCATGCCGGCATGGATCGGGCGTCTCGGCGAGATCAAGGTCAAGGAACTCGCGGTCTATGTCCATTCGCTTGGCGGCGGAGAATAGGAAGGCAAGCCTATTCTCGTCCTCCCCCCACCGCCATGCGACGAGGCCCGGCGCGAGCCGGGCCTCGACATCAAAGGCCAAGGAACGAGCAGTCTAAGTGCATTCGCTTGGCGGTGGCGAATAGGAACGGAAGCCTATTCTCCTCCCCCCTCGCCAAGCGACGAGGCCCGGCGCAAGCCGGGCCTCGACATCGGATGCGTCGGGCTTCCGGCGAAATCGTCGCTGGTGACTGGAGCTTCTCGTGCTCGATAACACGCAAATAGAACGGCTCGAAGCCGATGCGGTCAACTCCGCCAAGACCCGTCAGCCGCTCTATGCCGCACGCAAGAAGATCTTCCCGAACCGGGCCTCTGGCAGTTTCCGCCGCTTCAAGTGGTCGGTGATGGCAATCACGCTGGGGATCTACTACCTGACGTCCTGGCTGCGGTGGGATCGCGGGCCATTTGCCCCGGACCAGGCCGTGCTGGTCGATCTTGCCAACCGCCGCTTCTATTTCTTCTTCATCGAGATCTGGCCGCAGGAATTCTATTATGTGGCCGGCCTGCTGGTCATGGCCGGTATCGGCCTTTTCCTGATCACATCCACCGTCGGCCGGGCCTGGTGCGGCTATACGTGCCCGCAGACCGTGTGGGTCGATCTGTTTCTGGTCGTCGAGCGAGCCATCGAGGGCGACCGCAACGCGCGCATGAAGCTCGATGCCGGGCCCTGGACTGCGCGCAAACTCGTGCTGCGAACATCGAAACACGCCATTTGGCTGGTCATAGGGGTGCTGACCGGCGGCGCCTGGATCTTCTATTTCGCCGATGCGCCGACGCTGCTTGGCGAACTCTTCACCGGCACGGCAGCGCCTGTCACCTACATCACCGTCGCCGTGCTGACAGCGACGACCTATACGTTCGGCGGGCTGATGCGCGAGCAGGTCTGCACCTACATGTGCCCATGGCCGCGCATCCAGGCAGCCATGCTCGACGAGAATTCGCTCACTGTCACCTACAATGACTGGCGCGGCGAACCGCGCTCACGTCACGCCAAGAAGGTCCAGGCCGCCGGGCAGCCAGTCGGCGACTGCGTCGACTGCAATGCCTGTGTCGCGGTGTGCCCGATGGGGATCGACATTCGTGATGGCCAGCAGCTTGAATGCATCACCTGCGCGCTCTGCATTGATACCTGTGACGGTATCATGGACAAGCTCGGCAGGGAGCGCGGGTTGATCTCCTATGCGACGCTGGCCGACTACAACGCCAACATGATGCTGGCGACCCCGGGCGGCTCCGGTTCAGTCAACCCGTCACTGGTCAGGAGCGCTGACGGCCTGTTCTCCGACAACGTGGCCCGTTTCCATATCCGCAAGATCTTTCGCCCGCGCACCTTGATCTACATGGTCGCCTGGTCGGCGGCCGGTCTCGCGCTGCTCTATTCGCTGCTGACCCGCGAACGGCTCGAATTGAATGTCCTGCACGATCGCAACCCGCAGTTCGTGACGCTGTCCGACGGTTCGATCCGCAACGGCTACACCGTCAAGCTGCTCAACATGATCCCCGAACCAAGAACGATCATTGTCACGATGCAGGGCCTGCATGGAGCCGAAATGAGCGTTGTCGGCATCGACCTGCCGGCGGATCGTTCCTTCGCCATCCCGGTCGAACCCGACCGGCTGAAGATGCTCAAGGTTTTCGTGCGTCAGCCGGCAGATCAGGTTCGGGGTGCAGCGCAAAGCTTCAAGTTCCGGGTCGAAAACAAGGCAACGTTCGAGTCGGACGAATACACGGCCACTTTCAACGCACCGGAGAGCGCCAGATGAGCGACACCTCGCGACAATCCCGCGAATTCACCGGCAGGCATATGCTGTTCACCATCCTTGGCTTCTTCGGCGTGGTCATAGCGGTCAATCTGACAATGGCGACGCTCGCCAACACGAGCTGGACCGGCCTTGTCGTCGAAAACACCTATGTGGCGAGCCAGCAGTTCAACAAGAAGGCCGAGGAGGGGCGAGCTCAGGCAGCCCTCGGCTGGACTGGCAAACTGACCATCGCAGGCGGTGAGGTCCGCTACAGCCTCACCGATGCTGTCGGCAAGCCGGTTGCCTTGCATGGCGTCAAGGTGCTGTTTCGTCATCCCGCCTACGAGGCCGAGGACAAATCCGTCACTCTTGCCGCTGCCTCCGGTCAGATATTCGCCGCGCACCACATGCCCACGGATGGCGTCTGGATCGTCGAAATCGACGCCGATGCGAGCCTTGCGGAACCCTATCGCGACGTTCGCCGGATCATGATTTCCCGCGGGGCGCTGCAATGAGCTGCTGCGCGCCAGGCGCCGAAATGGCATTGGACTTGGAAAAGGTCACACTGGTCCTGCCTTCTGGCCAGGAAATCAGACTGGCGAGCCGCTCGATTGGCGAAAATCTTCGCCAGACCGACCTTTCGGTGCCGGCTGTGCATTGTGCCGCCTGCATCCAGACGATCGAGACGGCGATCGGCAAGCTGGATCGCGTCGAAGGCGCTCGTGTCAATCTTTCAACGAAACGTGTTTCGGTCCGGTGGCGCGGCGACGAGGTTCCGCCATTCGTCGCCACACTTGGACGGCTGGGCTATGGCGCGCACCTGTTCGATCCCGAGGCTGACGGGAAGGACAGGACGCTCTCGGAACTGATCCGCGCCGTCGCGGTCGCCGGCTTTGCGGCGGGCAACATCATGCTGCTATCAGTCTCCGTCTGGTCCGGCGCGCAAGGCGCGACCCGCGACCTGTTCCATTGGGTCTCGGCCTTGATTGCCATTCCTGCGCTCGCTTTCGCCGGCGGCATCTTCTTCAAGTCGGCCTGGAATGCGCTGCGCCACAGCCGCATGAACATGGACGTGCCGATCGCGGTCGGGGTATCGCTCGCTTACGCCATGAGCCTCTACGAGACGATCAACCATGGCGACCATGCTTATTTCGACGCGTCGGTGTCGCTGCTGTTCTTTCTGCTGATCGGCCGCACGCTGGATCACGTGATGCGGGAACGGGCGCGGACGGCCGTGAACGGACTGGCTCGGCTGGCGGCGCGCGGCGCCATGGTGCTGCGCGAGGATGGTTCGCGCGACTACTTGCCGGTTGGCGAGATCGAACCAGGAATGGCGCTCTTGATTGCGGCTGGCGAGAGGGTGCCCATCGACGGCAGGATCATTGGCGGGGCATCGGATCTCGACTGTTCCCTGGTTTCCGGGGAAAGCACGCCCAGACCGGTGGGCCCGGGGGCGCAGGTCCAGGCCGGTACACTCAATCTCACCGGTCCACTGACCATCGAGGCGACGGCCGCCGCGAAGGATTCCTTCCTGGCCGAAATGGTTCGGCTGATGGAAGCGGCAGAGGGCGGCCGCGCCCGCCATCGCAGGATCGCCGATCGCGTCTCCGCGCTCTACGCCCCCGTGGTCCACCTCACCGCCTTTGTGACGTTCCTCGGCTGGATGGCGGCGACCGGCGACTGGCACCGGGCAATAACAATCGCGATCGCCGTTTTGATCATTACATGCCCGTGTGCGCTCGGTCTCGCCGTGCCGATCGTGCAGTTGGTCGCTGCGCGGCGGCTGTTTGAAAGCGGCGTCATGGTCAGGGACGGCTCCGCCATGGAGCGCTTGGCCGGGATCGACACGGCATTGTTCGACAAAACCGGCACGCTTACGCTCGGACTGCCCAGGCTGATCAATGCGCCGTCCATCGATCCGACGATGCTCGCCATGGCGGCCGAGATGGCAGCGCATTCCCGCCATCCCTTTTCGAAGGCAATCGCTGGCAACGCAGCCTTTGCCGGCCAGGCGAAACTCGTGTCCGTCAGCGAGCATCCGGGCTTCGGCATCGAAGCCATCGCCGAGGGCAGTACCTGGCGGCTGGGTCGCCGCGGATGGGGTGAGTTGAAAGCCCGCACCGGCGGCGAAGGCAAACAAGGCTATGGCGGAACCGTTCTGACGAAGGACGGGGTCATTGTCGCGACTTTCGATTTCGAGGATGAGCTGCGTGCCGATGCCAAGGCGGCCATCGAGCAACTGAACGGCGCCGGCGTGTCGGTGGAGATGCTGTCGGGCGACACAGAAGCTGCCTGCGGCGAGGTCGCGGAAGCACTGGGCGTCGAGCGCTTCGTTCCCGCGTTGCTTCCCTCCGGAAAGGTCGAACAGATCGAAGCATTGACCCGAACTGCCCACAAGGTTCTGATGGTCGGCGATGGGCTCAACGACACGCCTGCATTGGGCGCCGCACACGTTTCGATCGCTCCGGCCACGGCGGCGGATATCGGGCGCAACGCCGCGGATTTCGTGTTCCTGCGTAAAAGTCTTCTGGCGGTCCCACTTGCTTTAGACATTTCGCGGAAGGCCGGACGGCTGATCCGGCAGAACATCGCCATCGCGATCGTTTACAATGGCATCGCCGTGCCGGTCGCCATTCTGGGGCACGTTACGCCACTGATCGCGGCGGTCGCGATGTCCGCCTCGTCCCTCCTGGTCATCGGCAATGCGCTACGCCTGCAAGGTTTCGTGTCAAATGCATCGGTGCAAGATGCCCGACATGACAGGCGCTCCGACATTGGCGCACTGGCACAATCCTGATGACGACGCTCGCCTACCTCGTACCTGTGGCCCTGTTCCTCGGGGCGCTTGGGCTGGCCGGGTTCCTGTGGGCCTTGAGGAGCGGCCAATATGAAGATCTCGATGGCGCCGCCGAGCGGATCCTGATCGACCGCGACGAGCCACGCACTTGACCCAGCCTGCCCTGCGAGGACTCGCTCGAATATTTTCCCCGGTTGCTTCGCCTCATGCCGATTTCGGCGCGCGACGGGTGCGAACGGATCAGCCAGAATACGTTGCCGAACTTTCGGCCAGGAAAGTGCTGCGTTTGTGCCGCTCCGCGCATTGCTATTTTTCCATACGTTTCCATATAATCCAATAAGTTAGCGGGCATCTCTCCATTGGCCTCCACAGGTCTACGCGGGGCGATATTAGGCGAATATTAGACGAGTCGCGGGGGAAGTGATGCTAAGAACGCTTGAAGAGTCGGCGGTCACGACTAAGGCCGCGGGTGCGAAATTGGCGCCCGGAACTCATTGGCGATCAATCGACCCGACCGTGCACCTGGGCTACCGCGTCGCGCCGCAGAAGACTGGTCGAGGCAAAACGTATCGAGGCCGTCTCAAAGGCCGCTGGCGACCCTGTAACTGTCCGCAGTGTCACCGAGGCTTACATACTAGAACGCGAGAAGGTTGAGCGCGCTCGCGGCGCTCGCCTTGATGCCGGCAATCGTATGCGAAAGCACATTCTGTCCGACGCCGCTATTGCTCACAAAGAATTGCATTGCTTGACGGAAGCCGACCTGCAGGATTGGCGCGGCCGTTTGCCTGCCAATTCGCCCGAGCAACCGTGCTCCGCGTTAACAACGACTTCAAAGCTGCCCTGAATGCGGGCGTCAGCAAGCACGCACGGCGGCTTCAATCCTTGAATGCCTCTCACGTCGGCGTCGTCGTCAAGAACGGCTTGGCTGCGACGGATGCGGTTTCCCCCCGTTGCCCGAGATAAGATCATACGCACGGCGGACCCGCACGCCTCCGGCAGGCTCTGGCTGTCCGGCACAATTCATCTATCGGGCGACGAGCCGCATAGAGAGTGTCGCGAGCACGCGCCTGCACTGACTCCTTAGCATTCGGGGATTCTAGACCTCCGTTTGTATATCGCAAACTAAAAATCAGTATCGTTTGCATATCGCAAACAACATTGGAAGATATCTTCCGCCATCACCTGATAAAACGTGGCAAGCACGTTTTGTACTTGATTTGCGAATGGATTTGTCGAAGTGTGAGTGAACCGGCGAGTGATAGAAACACTCGCCGGCTCTAACCACAACCAAAGAGGACGCTTCGATATGGCCGTCACCCAAAATATAGAATTGCCCGAATTCAGCAAGTTGATCTTGGCCGCAGCCAGGCTCGCTAAAGCCGGTCAAGACCAAGATCTTGGCGAACCAATCGACGTCAGGACCGGCGGAACCTATCGCACCCGAGGCGGCCTCTGTGTCGGGCCGCTCCGCCCTTTTCGAGACGAGGAGGACGGCGCCCACACCGATGCCGCCGGGCGTTCCCCATGGTTCTTCGCCCCAGGTATCGGCGCCTATGACCGATACGGCTGCATCCTGTCCGGCGAGATCCCGGAAAGCCAGTTGGACTGCGTCGCCCCGTGGCCTCGCCATCCTCTTGATATAGATCTAGAGTTCTCAAACAAGGAAATGCAGACATGATCGCTTTCGAAACCGGCAAGACCTTGACCGCCGGAACGTAACAATCTCAATCTGCGAGCTTTTTTCCTTTCAAGAGCGACATTAGCTCTTGCTTCGTCAATCCGTTGATTGACATATAAAGAGAGTGACTCTTCTTCTCAACCAGCGTGTCCCTACAGCCCTTGCTGCAGGTTTTTGCGGTGGCATCCCAAGACGCATAGCAGCGCTTGGGGCATGTTATGCTGCAAGAGTCTTTCCCCGTATCGCACGTATCAGAATACGCCGCCGTAGGTAACAAACCCGTTGCGGCGACAAGTAGGATCTTGCCGTAAGCTTTCATTGCAGACCCCTTTTCATCTCGGAAACAAGCCATAATACAAGCCCCCTACTAAATTAGTAAATAGAAAAGTACTGCCAAAGTAACAGGTCACGCAATTCCGGGCGTCTCGCCGACTTTTCAGTAGTGTAAACATATGCTTGTCTGTGTAGACCGGCGCTAGCCGGCGCAGTGCCGTAGGCGCGGACTATCCCGTTGGCCTTGCCTTGGCAGGGGTAACACGGGCGCTCACAGTTGCTATCGCAGATCATAAGTGCGACTCGGCGGCCGTTGGTTTCGCCGAGGCAGTCAACAGCTTCAATCCGACGAATAGTGCGGTATCCGGGGAGAGCGTGACCCGCTTCCCCGCGTTGGCGCACACCATGATAAGCGCGGGATAGTTCGGCCTCATCAGCCCATCGCCTCGGCATTCTTCACCGTATGAATTTATTCCTACACTTGAACGGAATAGGAACATCGGTCAAGGCCAACTTACCACTCGGTGACGTCTATGCCGCCGTCCGGCTGGAACGTGACACGGTAGGAAAAGTCGGCGAAGACGTTGTCGGTTCCATCGTCGGGACCGCAATGCACCTTGACGCATCGCCTCGGGCATCAGGCCCTTTCTTCTATGCGCTCGGCGGGCGGATTGTCGTAGCTGGCGTTGGTGACGGTGAGGCGTTCGAACTCGAAAGCCGCCGCCGAGCATGCCGAAAGGGCGAGCGCCACGACGGCAAGTGCAGACATAAGAAATGTGTATTTCGACCACGAACCTTGAACGCCAAGTCATATGATCCCGCTGGTGTCATCACCTTGGCCGGCGACGAATTCACGCCATCGGTAAATTGCAGGGTCCGGTGGCGGGCGCCGGCATGGGGAGCCACACAACACATCGCCAGGCTCTTCAATGTCACTGACGGTGTTGTGGTCGCCTCCGGCTCTAGCGCGGTGGCTGACACCAGCCCTCACCAACAAACCGACTCGTTCGGATGGGGAACCGCTCTCGCCGGCAAGGCGCACCGCGTCGAGCATTGGTGTTCGGGAACCAACAACACGGCCGGGTTTGGACTAGCCGCCGCCTCGGGCGAGTCCGAACTCTTTACCAGCGTCGAGGTTTGGAGGACGGCGTGAGGGTAAGAGGAGCCTATACTACCCGGAAATTCAAACCGTCTTCGCTGCGTGGCGCGCCAGCACCGTTGTTACCAACCGGACACCATAGGTTGCCGCCGAGTGGCGAACAACCAAGAACTGTAGCAGCAGAACGGCGCAATAGATAAACGACACCCTCAGGGACTGCACCATGAAAACCGCTGCGGTCCCAAAGCCGAAAAGAAACAGGAACGAAAAAGCGGCGTAGTCGCGAGTAAACAGAAATTCCCTGTGAGCATGGAGGATTGCGGTCTCTGACTCGACGTCTTTGTAAAACCGATACCACAGGCGATTTTCGTCACCCGGTGTTCGGGGAAAAGTATCTCCCAAAGAGTCTTTCAGTCGAGACATATCGATGCGAGGATCTGTCGGCCCGTGCCTGCTAAAGGCTCGATGTCCAGGCAATGCAAAGTGCCATCGAAGAAACACCAAGCGGGCTTTCGCAGCGGCGTTCAGAAGGCCGTTTGCGACTGATGTAACAATGAGAGCTAGCCCGACCGGAAGAAGGTTTGCGGCCCCCACCAGCAGGCCCTTGATGCCGGAAACCGCAAGAGCGTCAGACTGTGCCACCCCATAAAACAAAGCAAAATTCGCGGCAATCGTAAGCCAAAGCTGCCAGCGGGTCTGATCTTTCAACGAGCGCGGCGGTCCATCTGTGCTCACGTATATTCCTCGACCTGTGTGTAGAATGGCAGACTTTCCGCAACGTCATATCCAGCACGTGCCGGGAAACCTCCCCAATGAACCTTGCCGATGCCTTGAGTTGCAATGATATGGCCGCCACGGCGCTTAAAGGCGTTTAACACGATCCGGCGGGGATGTTTTTCGTCGTCCTTAGGTGCAGAAACAAAAGCACTGAAACGTGATGCAGAAACCTCCGCCTGAATTTCTCCTAAAAGACGCGTAAGAATCGTGGGGCCGACGTTGCGTCGACTGCCGTGATGGGGGATTTGCACAAAGCTAAACTTTTGAAGTGGAAGGCCTACGCTCTCCGCATAAATGGCCGCCCATCGCAATCCATTTACCCCTGTGTCCCCCGTGAGAAGCACACGGGCGTCGTTCTCAAAAGAGCCATACAGTACGACGCTCGTTTCATTGCTGGCGCTGGTGATTCCCCCGTCTTGCAAACGCTCGTTTTCCCAACTCTCCGTCGTCCAACCATGCAGCGCGGCCTTCGCTGCTTCCAAGATCTTGCGCGCGAGCGACTCCTTGCCTAACCACATCTGTGCCGCCTCAATCGCGGCCTGGTCCGGATCGGGAGTCTTTTCGAATTGCGGCAAGAGATAACTGTACGAAACGCGGCTGGGCGAGCATACGCGGAAAGGGCCGATGTCCGTGCCTTGGAATGGAAAGAAAATATTGGTGCCAGCTTCCGAAGCTAAGTCGTAGATTTCGCTGATCGTCCCGTATTCGGCCTTTACAGCGGACTTCAGCCCCTCAGCAGTCCATCGCTTATCCGAAAAAAGGTGACGGGACTCCTCGGCGAGGAGCCAAGGGATATGCATCCAGAGATTTCGCACAGGAATCTCGCTCAAAACCGTGCGCAGCCCCGAAGCATGGTCCGCATCGGAATGCGTCAACACCACATGCTCCAGAACAGGAAATGGCCCGAACTGCTTCTTGAGATGCGCTACGATGTTGTCTCCGGTTTCTGCATGTCCGCCGTCGACCAACATCAGATGATAAGCGGCAGCGTCGCCATAACGCACTACAATGGCGTCACCGGCTTTGGAGCCGGAGCCAACCGGCAGAAACTCAACCTCACAATGCATCTGGCCCCCCAAGCACTCATATAGGAGCCAATTTCAACGTTCGGCTATCTGATTCCATCAATCTCCACCCAAATCCACCTTTTTCCACATGACACGGAAACATATGCTAAGTGCTTGATTTTGCTGGTACGCCCAAGGGGAATCGAACCCCTGTTACCGCCTTGAAAGGGCCGCACCGAACGGGAAGCCGGCCATTCCATGATGACCTGACCAGACCATGGCGTGGCGATCGACCAGTCGACCGTGAACCCGCCGTTGCCGCGTTTATCGAGCCTGGTTGATCCACATCAGGGTTATCTCTTCATAGGCATGGTTTATTGAGCATTTTTGAACGGAGAACGGATGTCTAACGGACGGTTAGGTCGCGTGGAGACGCTTGGGGAGATGAGCCGCAAACCGTGGATCGATTGCGATGCGTTCCAGTGCCCTTCGTCGCAGGTAGCCGACGCTATGGCGGCACGCTGATGGCCGGCTCTGTCGATAGATTCGACGTCATTGTCGTCGGAGCCGGGCCGGTCGGACTTTCCTTCGCCGCATCGCTTGCCCAGAGCCGACTCAAGGTGGCAGTGGTTGAACGGCAGTCGCTCGAAAGCCTGGCGAATCCGGCTTTCGACAGTCGCGAGATCGCGCTGACCCACGCATCGGTTGGAATCCTTCGCGAGCTCGGCGCCTGGGATGCCATCCCCGCTTCGGACAAATCACCGCTACAAGGCGCGCGCGTGCTCAACGGATCGAGCCCTTTCGCCCTGAGCTTCGATTCTCCCAGCGGATCTGGGGAACCACTCGGAATTCTGGTCCCAAATTGTCGGATCCGCGACGCCCTGTTCAAGCTTGTCCACTTCCAGGATCATGCCCAGCTGCTGTGCGGCCGCTCGGTCGTCAATGCAACAACCAGCCACAAAGAAGCAGTCATAACGCTCTCTGATGGCAGGCAATTGGCCGCTCGGCTGCTCGTTGCAGCGGATTCGCGTTTGTCCGCGACGCGCGACCTGCTCGGCATTGGCGCCGACATCAATCGGCTTGGCAACTCCATGCTGATTTGCCGGGTGAGGCACGAGCGCGCCCATCACCAGATCGCGGTCGAATGGTTCGATCACCATCAGACGATAGCGATGTTGCCGCTCATGGAAGGCGTGTCGTCGCTGCTTCTCACTTTGCGCTCAAGCGAGGCCGACAGACTGCTTGCTCTCGACGACGATTTGTTCCTCACGGAATCGACGAGCCGGTGTCGAGGACGCCTCGGAGAGATGACCTTGGCAAGCACCCGCCATGCCTATCCGCTGGTCACGACCTTGGCGCACAAGTTCTGGGCTCCGAGTGCGGCACTGATCGGCGATGCTGCCCTCGGCATGCACCCGGTGACCGCGCATGGCTTCAACATCGGCCTCAGTGGCCAGAAGCAACTCGCCGACAGAATGCTGGCGGCATGTCGCGAGCGCCGCGACATTGCTGATCCCGACATACTCGGCAGATACGAAAGCCGGCTGCGTCTGTCGGCGGCACCGCTCTATCATGCTACGAATGCGCTTGTCGCTCTCTACTCAGGCGAGCACCCGGCGGCACGGCTTGCAAGACATGCAGGGCTTCGCTTTGCCCAATATCTTCCCTTTATCCGCCATGGCATTTCGGCCATGCTCAGGCGGTGAATCGCAGGCAGCGCTGCCGCTCTGGAACGCTATCTCGGCCCGGCTTCCTTTTGTCTCGCCGGGCGCGTTGATGCCGTTGGCAGGGCTGATTCCATGGTGACGTTGCCGATCCTGGGATGATTCGGATCAAGGCACGCGTGCGGGCAAGAGCTCGATGGTCAGACGGCAAGGCCAAGAGCAGACGTGCGCCCCGAAGACATGGTGAGCGCACTGGTTACCCCCGCTGGATAGTTAACCCGTCCTTCAGTGGGCCTGCGTAAGCTTGTCCTCGCGAACAACGATGGGAGCAAGCTGGTCCGTCCATGGCCCCGAAGAAAGTAGACACGCTGGAGGCCAAAATCCGTCAGGATCAGCTTGCTGACCTGAGGACCGGCCTCTTCGTGTCGATGCCGATAAGCGGTATCCTGTCAGGCCTGATTTGGGCGGTGCACGCCCTTTCTGGCAGCGGCTTTGCCGCTGCAATCTGGTTCCTGGTCGTCAATGCGATAAATGCCGCCCGCCTTGCACTCGCGCGTTATCAGCTAAAGGAAACGGGGCGCCATGACGGTTTAGTGGGGGTTTTGCCGCGGCTTCGCTGGTTTGGCATCCTTGCTCTTCTGGCAGGGTTTGCCTGGTCCTTCCTGGCCGTCCTGACTGTTGGATACACGACACCTCAAGCACCGCTGCATCTGGTCATTCTGGCGGGCATTTCCGCTGGTGCGGTTACATACGGCAGTTCGTATGCCGCGGCGGCGACCAACTTCATCACACCTCCGCTCCTCATCACGGTGGCTTGCCTTTTGGCGAAAGGCAATTTTGAAGACTACATTCTGGCTTTTACCGTTCTGCTCTTCATGGGCGGCTTGGTTCGAGCTTCGTTTGTTGGGCAAGCACGGTTCCGCGAAGCGAGCCGCCTGAGGCATGAGGCCGAGCGGCTTGCGGCGGAGATGAAGGCCAGTTCCAGGCAGGACCACCTGACGGCCCTTCTCAACAGGCGTGGCCTCGAAGACGCAATAGGACGTTTCGAGACCGCGGATGGCCCCTTCGTGGCAATGCTGGTTGATCTGGACGGGTTCAAATCCGTCAACGATACCTACGGTCACAGGACCGGTGATGAACTGCTTGTCAGGATCGCCCGCCGCATAGAGGAGGAAGCACCGGAAGGCTCAACGCTCGCTCGTATCGGCGGCGATGAATTCGTGCTGTTTTTTCCCTCAACGAGGGTTTCGCTTTCTGCCAGTGATCTCGCCTCCAATATCATAGCCAAAATTGCCCGCCCCTATATCGAGGTCGCGTCCGTCCGGGTCGGGGCATCAATAGGAATATATCTGGCGGAAAGCCCGGGCCTGACCGAAATGTTGTTGCGGGCGGATATCGCCCTTTATACGGCCAAGCGTCGTGGCAGGAACGAATTTTGCCTGTTCGATGCCGAACTCGACAGGGAACTGCAACGCCGCCAGTCCGTCGAACGGGACCTTCATTCGGCGATAAAGACGAGAAGCTTGCAACCTTGGTTCCAGCCGATCGTGAAACTCGACACCGAGGCCGTGGTCGGCTTTGAAGCCTTGCTGAGGTGGTCCCATCCGACTCATGGTGCCATCTCTCCACCCGAAATCATCACAGCTGCACGCGAAACCGGAATGCTTCAGCTGCTGACGCAAACCGTATTCGCCGACTGTTGTGCTTTTATCGACGGCTTGGTGAAAGCTGACTGTCGTGATCTCCGTGTGGCGATGAATGTTTCACCGCGCGAACTGGAAGCCGGCGATATCGACGACATGGTTCTGGATGGTCTGGCGGCAAGAGGTCTCCCTGCAACGATGTTCGAGATCGAGATTACCGAAGAATCCCCGGTTGACCCGGACAGAGTGGATGAAAAGCTCGGACGGCTTTCACATGCCGGCATTTCCATCGCGCTCGATGACTTCGGCACCGGCTTTTCTACGTTGGCATCGCTCAAGGACAGTCGGATACGCAAGGTCAAAATAGACCAGGGCTTCATTCGCGGCTTGGCCAAGTCCCGAGAGGACCGACTGCTTGTCAAATCGGTCATCGATCTCGGTAACATGCTCGGGATCGAGGTCATGGCCGAGGGCGTCGAAACAGAGGCGGATCGGCAAACCCTGCACAAGCTTGGCTGCCGAACCGCTCAAGGCTTCCTGTTCTCCAAGGCTGTGCCTCTGAGCCAAGCACTGGAAATGGCAGTCAAACAGCACGCGAACCAGTTGTGACCGCTCCCGCCGCGCCGTCTCTCGCGGCCGTGCGCTCATGAGTGACGGGTATCTGAACTTCCTTGTTTGAAGAGCATGACAATCCGTGCTGTGCGTCAGCCGGCGAACAGTTCCTTGTAGCCGGTCGTCACCATCCAGTTCGCCCGGTCGATATGGCTGCGAAGAGCCTTGCGGGCGCGGACCGGTTCAAGGGCCGGGTCGATGCCGAGAATGAGATCGGCCATCTCCTCTTCGCTGGCATTGTCGGCGCAGGCATCCAGGATCCGCAGGTAGATCGTGAAATGCTCCCTGTCGTAGCTCGTGAGGTTCTCCGACCAGGGGACTTCGTCGCACAGAGTTGAGTTTCGAGTCTCATCTGTTCCCATTGATCGATTCATGCCTGCGAACCTCGCCTGTTGAGCGCCCGCAGCATATCCCAAAATGGGATAATCCGAAACCGGGATTAGTCGCTGATCCGGTCTTTACCCGACCGGTTCGCCTACATGCCCAAGTCTCTTCGATCGCCCCGCCACCAGCGGTTTCTGGCCCAGCTGGTTTCCCTGCGCAAGGCCAAAGGCCTGACTCAGGCGCAGGTGGCCGAGAAGCTTGATCGTCCCCAATCCTTCGTGGCCAAGTACGAGGGTGGAGAGCGTCGTCTCGACGTCATCGAGTTTCTCGACTTAACTGCGGCGCTTGACGCTGATCCGTGCGAGATTCTGTCCAGCCTGCGGTCCTAGCGGGCGCCCGCGCGCCTAACGGCTCGCGCCGGTGCCGTGAACCGAGCGCGCTTTTCTTCGGCAAGCTGCCATTCCGCTGCGGGTGGGTCTTTACCAGGCCATGCCGATATAGGATGATAATCCTAGGTGGGGCGATTCCTCAACGGAGATCGCAATGGCTAGGACCAAACTTTCCAGGCAGCTTTCACAGGCTGAAATCGAGCGCTTTCTGGCGGAGGCGGAACGGCTGCACAAGAGCATCGTCCAGCCGCTTCTATCACCTAGCAGCGACCATTACCGGGCTCTCCAACGCACCCATGACGCGCTGTTAAAGACGGTGAAGGATATCACGGGTAAGGATGCGCCGTTCATTCAATGGTTCGGAACAGGGCCGGTGAATTAGACCAGACTTATAGACTCCAGGCTGCAAACGTCGCATTCTCTCTTCGGGGAGAAGGGGCGTGGGCAACCATCGCTATCAAGACAATCGGTACAACCGTCGCAGGTATGGCGAGCGCCATCGTTCGAAGGACGTTCCGTTGTGGGCAAAGATCGTTGCTGGTGGAACAATCCTGGCTGGCTTTCTTGCCTTCGAAATCGGCCCTGCCGCTGTCGGCTGCAACATCAAAGCCAATATCAGCTACAACACGGGCGAGCGAATCTATCATGTTCCCGGACAGGAATATTACTGGGAGACGCGCATCAACCTGTTGAAAGGCGAGCGCTGGTTTTGTTCGGAGGAAGCCGCGCGCAAGGCTGGGTGGCGGAAGTCTCGGGTCTGAGCGTCCGTGGTAAATGCTTGCGAAAATGCTGCATCGCACATGTTTTCGGTGCAGCATTCATTTGAAGTATTTATCGCGATCCGTTCGAAAAATCTGTCCAGCCTGCCGTCCTGGCGGGCGCCCGCGCGCCTGACGACGCGCACCAGGTGCTCGTGAACCGAGCCCG
Source organism: Mesorhizobium sp. M1365 (assembly GCF_040317865.1). Classification (NCBI taxonomy): domain Bacteria; kingdom Pseudomonadati; phylum Pseudomonadota; class Alphaproteobacteria; order Hyphomicrobiales; family Phyllobacteriaceae; genus Mesorhizobium; species Mesorhizobium sp. M1365. The sequence continues at coordinate 28,810 of NZ_JAMYLG010000035.1, read as the reverse complement.
CTTTTCTTCGGCAAGCTCAGGCGGTCTCGGCCATTCGGCTTCGCCCCTTGGCGTGGGCAGCCCTTCGGGCTGTGACGGCCGCCGCCCTTGCGGGCGGCGCGGTTTGTCTGTTGGCCTTTCCCGGTGGCGCGGGGTGGGCGGCACTCCCTTCTAGGCCCGCCGCGGCAGCCCGCAACCCTTCGCTGCCGCTCAGGGTCCTCCTCTTCGTTCCGGTCCTTCGGATGCGGTCCGTCTACCACGGCGGGCCTTTCCGGTCGCGACTCGCCGCCCACCCCGCTTCCGGGGAAAGGCGCGGCGATTGGCGAGCGGAGGATGAGACGATGCATGCAAACAGCAAGCGTTGTGCCAGCACAGAGGCTGGCGCAGGCAAGGGCGGGCGCCCCAGCGCCAGCCTTTATCAGGAGATCACGGACCGCATCATTGCCGAGCTGGAGCGCGGCACCGTGCCATGGGTCAAGCCATGGGGCAGCGCAAAGGCAGGCCTTGGCCTGCCGAGGAATGCATCCTCTGGGCGCACCTATTCCGGCATCAATATCCTCATCCTGTGGGGCGCGGTCATCGAGCGCAGCTATCCCAGCCAGAACTGGCTCACCTTCCGGCAGGCGCTCGTCCTTGGCGGCAACGTCAGGAAGGGCGAGCGCGGCACGACCATCGTGCATGCCGACCGCTTTGTCCCCAAGGACGAGAAGGAGCGCGCACGCCACGAGGGCGATGAACCACAGGCCGTGCCTTTTTTGAAGCGCTTCACCGTCTTCAATGTCGCGCAGTGCGATAATCTTCCGGAAGACCTCTATGCCGCCGCCGAGCCGCTGCCTCAGTGCGAGATCGTGCCGCAGGCCGAGACGCTCATTCGCGCCAGCGGTGCGGATTTCAGAGTCGGCGGCGATCGCGCTTTCTACATGCCGGGCAGCGACCACATTCAGGTGCCGCCGCAGCCGGCGTTCCATCACCAGATCGACTATTACCGGACCTGCTTTCACGAGCTTGGCCACTGGACCGGCCACCCGACGCGGCTTGCTCGCGACCTCTCCGGCTCGTTCGGCTCCAAGGCTTACGCGCGTGAAGAATTGGTCGCCGAAATCACTGCCGCCTTCGTCTGCAGCAATCTCGGTATCGAGCCGACCGTGCGTCATGCCGATTACATCGGCTCATGGCTGAAGGTGCTGCGCGAGGACAACCGCGCGATCTTCCGTGCCGCCAGTCTTGCCTCCAAGGCCGCCGATTTCCTGCTTGGCCTTCAGGCCGATGCCGAAGGCGAGGCGCAGGAAGGGATTGCGGCATGACGATGCGCGATCCTCAACTGACCGCGAGCGAGCCGACGCCGCAAGGCGAGCAGATGCTCATTCCCGGTGTCCGGCCGATCACCACGCGCGATCGGCTCACCCTCCTGATGGACGCGCCGATGTGTCCGCGCGCGGCGCAAAAGCCGCTCGATATCGGCCTCTTCGATGAAGCCAGCAGAAATCAACTCGACCTGTTCTGATGACAAGGAGTCTTTCCATGATCCTGATCACCGATCCACTGCGCGCACGACTGCTCGCCAATGGCGCCGCCGAGGCCGACATCGACCATTTTCCCGTTGTGAAACTGTTCGATCCGACAGGTGCCGCGACGTGGCTTCTGAGCGAACTCGACGCCGATGGCGACACGCTGTTCGGCCTTTGCGATCTCGGCTTCGGCTTCCCCGAACTCGGCAGCGTCAGTCTGGCCGAGCTTGCATCCGTAAAAGGTCCGCTTGGCCTCGGCATAGAGCGCGACCTGCATTTCCAGGCGCGCTTTCCGCTCTCCGTCTATGCCGAAGCCGCCCGCATTTGCCGCCACATCACCGAGGCCGAGCGAATTCTGCGGCAGGCAGCAGACGCCCTTTCAAAGCCCCATTCCGAGCTTCCGCCCGACACGGCGGAACAGCAGCGCCGATAGACGCAAAAACCGTCCCGCCGCGCCGGCCTTCGGCCTCTGCGGCGGGGACAACCTCAACCAAAGCGAAAGGAGAGTAACCATGCAGCTTGCCCACATTCCCTTGGATCAGCTCAACATTTGCGCGCTCAACATGCGCCATGGAAAACGCGCGCCCGACATATCCGACATCCTGCCCTCCGTGCGTGCGCGCGGCGTGCTGGTGCCTCTCCTTGTGCGGCCGAACGGCCAGCCGGAAACCTTCGAGATCGTCGCCGGCAGGCGGCGCTATTTCGCCGCGAAATCGCTTGCCGACGAGCGCGGCGAAGGCGATCCCTTGCCCTGCGCCATCATGGAGGACGGTGACGACGCCGATGCGCTGGAAGCCTCGCTGATCGAAAACCTCGCCCGCCTCGATCCTGACGAAGTATCGCAATGGGAGACGTTTTCGCGGCTCGTCAGGCAAGGCCGCACCGTTCCGGACATCGCTGCGACCTTCGGCATCACTGACCTGAAGGTCAAACGCATTCTGGCGCTTGGCTACCTCTTGCCCAAAATCCGCGAAGCCTATCGGCGCGAGGAGATCGACGCCGAGACGGTGCGCCATCTCACCATGGCGTCCAAGGCGCAGCAGAAGGACTGGCTGGCACTGTCTGCCGATCCCGATCAATACGCGCCGCGTGGCTTTCAATTGAAGCAATGGCTGTTCGGCGGCCAGTCGATTTCCACCAAGGTGGCGCTGTTTGCCATCGACGAATACCCCGGCCTGATCACCTCGGACCTGTTCGGCGAGGACAGCTATTTCGCCGATGCCGACCGGTTCTGGCAAAAGCAGAACGAAGCGATTGCCACCAGACGCGACACCTATCTCAACGACGGCTGGAGCGAGGTGGTGCTGCTGGAGCCGGGCCAGTATTTCCACCCATGGGACCACGAGAAGACCCCGAAGAAGAAGGGCGGCAAGGTCTTCATCGCGGTCACGTATCGCGGCGAGGTCGAGTGTCACGAGGGCTGGCTGTCACACAAGCAAGCCCGCCGCGCCCGCGAGGGCGGCGAGCAAGACGAAACAGCCGCCAAGCCGCCGCGCCCCGAACTCACCGGCCCGATGCAGAACTATGTCGATCTGCATCGCCATGCTGCCGTGCGTGCGGCCATGCTCGACCATCCCGCCGTGGCGCTGCGCCTCGTGGTGGCGCACGCCATCACCGGTTCCGGCTTGTGGCAGGTGCGCCGTGAGCCACAGCGCGCAGCCAACGAGACGGTGACTGCCAGCCTTGCCGGCTGCAAGGCTGAAGCTGCATTCGGCAAAAAGCGGCGCGAAGTGTTGGCCCTGCTCGGATCACCGGATGAGGATGGCGTGGTCGCCGGCGGCAATGGCGACGCCTTTGCCATCGCCGGCGTCTTCGCGCGCCTCTTGGCGCTGTGCGACGACGATGTCATGCGCGTTCTCACCCTTGTCATGGCCGAGACGCTTGCAGCCGGCAGCGCCGTCATCGAGGCGCTCGGCAACCATCTGAACGTCGATATGGGCACATGGTGGCAACCGGACGATGCCTTCTTCGACCTCTTGCGCGACAAGGAAATCGCCAATTCGATGCTGGCCGAGGTCGGCGGCAAGCTTGTTGCCGACGGCAATGTCGCCGAGAAGGTCAAGACGCAAAAGAAGATCATCCGCGACTTCCTGGCGGGCGAGAATGGCCGCCCCAGGGTCGAGAGCTGGTTGCCGCGCTGGATGAAATTCCCGGCCGAAAGCTACACCAGCCGCGGCGGCTTCCGCACCGCCGATCAGTGGACACAAGTGCAGCCGCTGTTCGTGCGCGAATGAACCGATCAGCCTCAAGGGGCGGTTCTCTCGAGTGCCGCCGCTCAGGTCGCGCGCGCGCTCCGGGGCGCGCCGGCTGCCGATTGCGCGTCATGTCGAGCCAGTGCCGCGCCCGAGAAATCCCGACGCCAACTCGCCCCCGTTTCGGCAGCGCTGCACCACGCCGGGTTGCTTGCCGAGGCGCCAGGCGCATGGGGCCAATTGTCCGATCCGGTTACCGACAGAGCCCGCGCAGCCGGCGCCCTGCATCGCCGCCTGTTCGTTGTGCCGCCGATCGCGCCACCTGTCTCCATGTGTCTCAGGGACCATTCCCCTGCGGCTGGCTTGACGACCTATGGGCGGATCCGGCCCGCCCGAAACCCTCGCCAGCAGCTTTTTTCCCCGCCGCCTGCGGCGGCTTCCTCGCGCCGCTTCGCTTCAAAAAAGCTGCCCGCTCGGGTCCTCCGCTATCGCTGCGGCCGTCCCGGTTCCGGCGGTCCGGACGCGCCCATCACGGTCCGCCATCGCAGGGGAATGGTCCCCGGCGAGCACCAAAGGAGACTGAAAATGACCGCGATCGGATACGTCACCAAACAGGAAAACGGCGGCTACAAGGGCCAGCTCAGGACGCTCAGCGTCCGCGCCGACATCGACATCGTGCCCAATCAGGCAAAGAGCGCCGACACCCATCCCGACTTTCGGGTGCTGACGCAAGGGGTCGAAGTAGGGGCCGGCTGGATCCGCACCGGCGAGACCTCCGGCAAGGACTATGTGAGCCTTTCGATTGCCGCCCCGGAGTTCGGCCCGCGCAAGCTCTACGCCAATCTCGGCCGCGCCGCCGGCCAGGATGACGACGACACATACGCCATCATCTGGAACCCGGTCGACTGAACCGCCAGCCTCGAGCCCCGCCCCGCAACCGGCGCGGGGCTCTTTCGGGAGGGGGCGGCGAAAACTCGCCCCCCACTCTTCGCCCGTCCCCAAAACGATCTCGCTCGCCGATCCTCGCCTTCGCTTGTCCGTAACGAAACGAGGATCATCATGGACGACGAAAACGAACGCGCGGCCCGCGCCAAGAAGGGCAGTCCGTTTCTCAACACCGCGCAGGCCGCCTTCTATATCGGGCTGTCCCAGCGCACGCTGGAGAAGATGCGGCTCAAGGGCGGTGGCCCGCAATTCCGTAAGCACGGCCGCTATGTCCGCTATCACATCGACGAGCTCGACGACTGGTCGAAGGGACGCGCGCAGGAGACCAGGCCCGAGGATGCCGGGCATGATTCCGGCTCGGCCGGTGAGGGAGGCCGCTCATGAGCCGGCGTCCCACTATCCGTCTGATCGGCAGCCATCTGCGGCGCGTTCGGGCGCGCAAGACGATCGCCGTGGCCACAATAGGCCTCGGCCTGATCGGCTTCGCCGCTTTCGACAACCCATCGCCCTGGCTGGTCTGGAACGCCTCGGCCAGTGCGCCGGTCGGCCTCTATCGCGTCGCGTCCGGATCGCCGGCTCGTGGCGATCTCGTGCTCGTCCGCCCGCCAAAACCGGTCGCCGATCTCGCCGCCGAACGCTTCTTCCTGCCCAGCAACGTGCCGCTGGTCAAGCGCCTTGCCGCGCTGCCTGGCGAGCATGTCTGCGCCTTCGGCGACGCCATCATCATCGGCGGCGAAATTGTCGCGCGCCGGCTGGCAACCGACACGCAGCACCGTCCGCTGCCTTGGTGGAATGCCTGCCGCAAGCTTGGCCAGGACGAGTTTTTCCTGCTCGGCAACGATAGAAACCGCTCCTTCGACAGCCGCTATTTCGGGCCGGTGCCGGCCGAAAATATTGCCGGGAGGCTCGTGCCGCTATGGACCGAGTAACCCTCCTGATGCTGGGCATGGTCGCGATAGCGCCATGCGCCTGTTCCGCCGCGACCGACGCTCAGCCGGCCGCCATCTCCCGTGGTCCGCAGCTGGCAAGATGGCAGCCCTTGGTAGCCGAAGCAAGCCGGCGATTCAGCATTCCACAGCCCTGGATTTATGCCGTCATGGATGCCGAAAGCCGGGGGCAGACAATGCTGGACGGACGGCCGATCGCCTCACACGCCGGCGCCATTGGCCTCATGCAGGTGATGCCCGGCACCTACGAGGAGATTCGCGCAGAGCTTGGCCTGGGAGCCGATCCGCACGACCCTCGCGACAACATTCTGGCAGGCACTGCCTATCTGCGCGCCATGTATGACCGCTTCGGCTTTCCCGGCCTGTTTGCCGCCTATAACGCTGGGCCGGACCGCTACGAACAGCATTTGCAGCGTGGGCGACCGCTGCCCAGCGAGACGGTTTCGTATCTGGAAGAGCTCAAGGCGGCGGGGATCTCGGCCGCCGACATGGACGCGTTCACCGGCAAATCCCGTTCCGGAAAAGCGCCGGAAATCCCGTCCGGGCAGTCGCTGTTTTTCCTGCGAAACGGTGTTTCCGCGACCGATCCGAATGGCCAAATCGTGGTGCCGCTCGGATCGGAGCGAGCAAGGTCAGGCCGGCCGGATCGCAGGTGAGGGCAGGGGTACCGTGGGTCGGGCGGGGCAGGGAGGCAGGGAGGCAGGGAGGCAGGTCCGCGGAAGGCAAGATAAAGGCATCGCCTCCTGGAGCCGGCGAAGTCTTTGTCTGCACATCGTTTTTCATGGAGGCTGCCTTCAGCGTCAGGAGAGCTGCTGCCGACAAAGCTTTGATTTTGCGCAAGATTACTAGGAGGCTCAATGCGGGATGAAGAGTTCAAGCCGAGCCTGGGCAAAATCGGATCGCGCGGCTCGAAGGCAGGCAAGCGTTTCGCCGGCCAGATCCGCGCCGCGATCAACCGAGCCGGCGGCGGCAGCGGTCGCCGTGGCCGCTTCATCGGAAGCCGGGCGGGGCGCGGCGGGGCTGCTGCCGCCGTTCTCAGAGCGCGCGACCGCCACGCGGCGTTTCGGCAGCGGCGCGCCGTCGTCAAGGCGCGTATCGTCAAGCTGGCCGGCAAGGGTGTTGACGGGGCACGTGCACACCTTCGCTACCTCCAGCGCGACGGCGTCACCCGCGAAGGCGAGCCTGGCGAGCTCTATAGCGCCGACAGCGACCGCGTCGATGGCAAGGCGTTCATCGATCGTGCCGATGGCGACCGGCATCAGTTCCGCTTCATCGTCGCACCTGAAGACGGCATCGAGTATGATGACCTGAAGCCGCTCACGCGGCGCCTCATGGCGCAGATGGAAGAAGACCTCGGCACCAGGCTCGACTGGGTCGCTGTCGATCATTTCAACACTGGTCATCCGCATACCCATATTATCGTCCGCGGCAAGGATGACCGCGGCGAAAATCTTGTCATCGCGCGAGACTACATCTCGTCTGGAATCCGTGAACGGGCGGCCGAGCTGGTCAGCCTCGACCTTGGCCCGAGAACGGACCGCGAGATCGAGCAACGCCTGCGCCAGGAAATGGAGCGGGAACGCTTCACCAGCATCGATCGGCAGCTGCTCCGCATGCGCGACCATGAGGGGCATGTCTCATCGGCCAGCCGAGACACGTTTCGCCAGACGCTGCACCAGGGCCGCCTGCGCAAGCTCGAGCGGATGGGTCTGGCTGAGGAAGTCGGCTCGGGCCGCTGGCGCCTTGATGGCGAGCTTGAAGCGACGCTGCGCCGCATCGGCGAGCGGGGCGACATCATCAAGACCATGCACCGCGAACTGACCGGCAAGGGGCTCGCCCGCAGTGCCGCCGACTATGTCGTCCATGATCGATCTGCAGAGCAGATGCAGCCTGTCGTCGGCCGCATCGTTGCGCGCGGCCTGGCCGACGAAATCACTGACCGCCATTACCTCGTCGTCGACGGCGTGGACGGCAAAAGCCACTATGTTGATATCGGCAAAGGCGAGGCCACCCAACCGACGCCAGAGGGCTGCATAGTGCGGGTCACGCCGAGCGACACCGGGCCAAGGCGAGTCGACCGCACAATTGCCGAGATCGCCACAGCCCATGACGGGCGCTACAGCATCGATATCCATCTCAAGCATGACCCGTCGGCCACCGAACGCTTTGCCGAAACGCACGTGCGGCGACTGGAGGCGATCCGCCGGGCGACCGGTCGTGTCGAGCGCGAGCCGGACGGTACATGGACTATCGCGCCGGACCATCTCGACCGCGTCGCGGGCTACGAGCGTCAGCGAGCGAGGGCCGAGCCTGTTGTCGTCGACAAGCTCTCGTCAATGCTGCTGGAGAGCCAAGTCAGCTTCGACGGCGCCACCTGGATCGACCAGGAGCTCGTATCAGCTCATCCTGAGCCCTTGCGTGACTCTGGCTTCGGTCGCGAAGTACGTCAGGTCCAGGCCCGTCGACAGCAGTGGCTGATCGCGCAAGGTCTCGCGGATGAAGCGCAGGATCGGGTCATCTATCGCGCGAACATGCTTTCGATGCTGCGCCAACGCGAGTTGAACCGCGTGGCCGGCCAGTTGTCGAACGAACTCGGTCTGTCCTATTCTGAAGCCCAGAGTGGAGATCGAATAGACGGCACGCTCCGCCGCTCCGTCGAGCTCGCCGGCGGAAAATACGCTGTCATCGAGAAATCGCGCGAGTTCACGCTGGTGCTATGGCGGCCGGTGCTTGAGCATCATATCGGCAAGGAGGTTTCCGGCGTGGTGCGTGCGGAGGGGATTTCATGGACCATCGGCCGGCAGAGAAGCGGACCAAGCATTTCGTGAAGGCCGCAGCGGCACCAAATACGCTGTTCAAACATAACTAAGGCGACCGCCCGCAGACGCACGATCGCCCATCGCGTGTGATACGATCGCGGTTCCTTGTTGAACTCGAGAGGACCGGGCGCAAGGAAGCCTCGCAGGCGTGCGAAATGCCGGACCGGATTTGAATGCCGTGGCAGCATCATTATCAACGAAATGGGGGTGAAAAAATGTGAGGCTGTTCCTACATAGGAGGTGTCAATGCGGGGTGCTCGTCGGCGGTGGGGGAACTTGATTCCGCCTTCTGCGATCACTCCTTTCACGATAAAAGCGAGGCAGCGGCTCTGATTCTCTTTGAATGCCGAGGCTGCTCTTTTTCGGGTTCATTTTGCAGAGGGAACAATGGCCAAAGAAGATCATCCGAAATTTTCCATCAATATTGATGGGGTCCATATCGAAGCGACAAGCGAAAGCATGACCGGTGCGGAGCTGAAGCAGCTCGCCGGCAAGGACCAGCAATATCAGTTGTTCCTCGAGGGGCACGGCCATGATGCCGATCGGCAGATTGGGGACAATGAGGCCGTTACGCTCAAGAACGGAATGCACTTCTACACTGTTCCTCCGGCGACGTTTGGCTAATGTCGATCCTCGAACGTCACTTCCAGGATATCAGCAAAAAGCACCCTAACGCGACCCTTGAGCTCCAGTCCGGAGGTACGGCAGTGGTCAGCATGCCGGCTGTGCAACTTCCAAAGGGCTGGAACCGCGCCGAGGTTGGCATAAAGTTTGTGGTGCCTGCGGGCTATCCGCAGGCTGCGCCCGATTGCTTCTGGGCCGAGCCGGCGCTCGCCCTCGAACACGGTGGAACCCCACAAAACACAGGGCAACAGGCCACCCCGGGAGTTCCCTCGGAGTGGCTATGGTTTTCCTGGCATCCGTCTACCTGGAAGCCCAACAGCGACAATCTGCTTACCTATTTGAATGTGATCCGGCGGCGCCTGGGCGAGGCGCGATGAACCGTCTGATGTTCCGGGGTGGAGAATGGACGGCTCTTCGCGATGACCTTATCGCGCCTGCCCCCCTTGAATCTGCTGCTGCGTTGATCGTTGGCGGTGGTCATTTCGAAGGCGGGATGAGGTTGATCGTTAGAGAGATCATTCGCCCGGCTCCGGACGACTATATCGCCCGCAGCCCGATAGAAGTCTCATTGACTCCCATGTTCCTGTCGCGCGTGCTCAAACGCGCGCGTCTGAAGCGAGCGGGCGTAATTCTTGCGCATTCGCATCCTGTGCAACGCAGACTGGCGTTCTCATCGGTCGACGACGCAGCGCAGCAACTCTTGGCTCCGGTGCTGCATTTTCGGTGCCCGCAAGGGCCGCATGGATTCTTGATCGCCGGGCCGACGGGATTTCGTGGCCGCCTCTTCGATATCAAAGGCGAGACCACATTCACCATCGATCGGATACAGGAAATCGGGCGCAGTGTTCGATCTCATCCAACTGAGACTGACGCGGAAGATCCGGCCCCATTGCCGGAAGTGTTCGACCGCAATGTGCGAGCATTCGGCGCCGCAGGGCAGCGAATTCTCAACGATCTCACCGTGGCGGTCGTCGGCGTAGGCGGCACCGGTTCAGTGGTCGTTGAGGAACTCGCCCGGCTGGGCGTTGGTCGGCTGCACTTGATTGATCCTGAACAGGTCGAGCGAACCAACCTCAACCGATTGATGGGGGCCGAGCAGAAGGACGTTGACCGACCAAAGGTCGCAGTGGCCTCCGAAGCGTCGCAACGCGCGAAACGCGACATCGAGGTTATGACCTTACCGGAATCCGTTATTGACGAGCCCGTGGCCAGGACGTTGCTCGACGGCGATTTTGTCATGTGTTGCACGGATTCGCACGGCAGCCGCGCCGTCCTCAATCAGATCGCCTATCAATATCGTTTGCCAATGATCGACGTTGGAGTGCGCATCGACGCCCGGGAGGGTGTCGTCGCCGCGATGTCGACTAGGGTCCAAATGCTTGCCGAGTCGCTGGCCTGCCTTAACTGCCATTCCCTTCTCGATCCCGCCTCAGTGAGACGCGATCTTCTCGCCGATTCACGCTCCGATCCGTATTTCGTCGGCCATTTCGAGCCGCAGCCGGCCGTGATCTCCCTTAACGCAGCAACCTCTTCCATGGCCGTCTCGATGTTCCTTTCGGCAGTGACCGGGTTCCCTGGGGAGGCGCGGCATCTTGTTGGGCGGCCCATTGAAGGATCGGTGCGGCCTGTCAGTTCAAGGTCAGATCCGACCTGCGTTGTATGTGCTCAGGACAATGCCTTGGCCAAAGGAGACAGTTGGCCCATGATTTGGCGCCAACATGAAAGCTGAAGAGCGCACGACCGTTTTGGTTGACGGAGGTTCCGTGAACCCGACGCCTTTCTCCGCCCGGCGACTTGCCGTGAAGCCGCTCGTGTCGCTTTCTGATCTTGATGACGGAGGCGCCCGGGCGTTGATCGTGCTCGCCGGTGCCCTGCCGTCGGACGAGGGCCGATTGGATTTGGTCAAGCGTCTTCGACGCCTCGCTGCTTCGTCCGCACAGCGCGGCATACTCGTCATTGTCGTTACGAAACGGGGCGAGGAAGCGATTGGACATTCGGTGGCGCGTTCAGGCGCAGGCGTGTTGGCGCAGTGGCAAGAGCATACCGGTGTCGTGCTGCGGCAGCTCGCAGTGCTTCCAGACTCTGACTGGGATAACATTGCCGAGACCTGCGCACGATGCCGGTGCGGCCCTTCCCTGAACAGCAGCCTGGCGATCCGGGACAAAAATGGGAATGAGCTGCCGACGCCTCTGCTACCCGAACTGGAGCTTCTGTTCCGTCGCGCGTTTCACGACTACTCGGGCATCCTTATTTCCGAGGAGAATGGTGGCAAATCTTCTTCGTCCGTCTGGAAGGTCGAGACGGAAGGCCTGGAGCAGCACACACCTTTCATCGTCAAGTCAGGCCCCGCGGCGGTGATGGAAGAACACATTAACACGTACAGGGACGTGGTCGCTGACCGCGTGCCATATCGCGGATGCGCCCCTTTGTGCCTGGATCGTTGCGTTGTGGGATCTGAGCACCAGCTTGCGGTCTCCCGCTTCGTCGAGAATGCCATCCGCCTGGACAAGGTTGTGATCAACCGCGATGTGAAAGAGGTCATCCAGGCGATCTATCGAACTGTGTTGGGTCGTTGGCGAAAAGACCCCGAAAGAAAGAGACTAGACCTTCTGCAGGAGTTTCTACCTGCGGCACGGCATGACGCATATCTAAAAGGCCTTGAGCGCACCTACGACAAATTGACCAAGGACAGTTACGCTGGCGCTTCGCCACGAAGCTTTTTTGTTCGTCTCGCTGGACTGCAGGCTGAGCAGCATCCGGTGTGTCGAGCTCACGACGACCTCAATTTGCGCAACGTGTTCGTCTGCGGCGGCGATGCGGAAGCGGTTCTGATCGACTTCACGCGGGCAGCTCGACGTCCTTTGTCCCACGACGTCGCCCGCTTGGAAATCGGGCTTGCGTTCGACGCGGAGTTGCAGGCTGATCAACCGCTGCCCGAACAAGTGCTCGAAGATTTTTACTCCGGAGATCTCTTCGCCATGTCGCTTAAACATCTCCTGCAAGGCAAAAAGGCCCAGTATCGGCTCAACGCGATCGTGGCGTTGCGTACAACCATCCTCGAAGAAGGTCAGTCCCATTCGTTCGATCTGAGGCGCGAGTATACAATCGCGATCTGCGTCGGGCTGCTCTATTATGCCAAAGGCAAAAGCCCGGATGCGGCCATTGCTTACAAGTGCGCGGTGGACCTTCTGGATCGCGTGACAAATCCTTCGCTCTGGTAGGTCGGGAGTTCGGTTGGGTGCTCAAGAAAACGCACGCGGTACAGTTCAAGGGCACGGTTGAACGTCAGTCCGAAGCCATCGAGCAGGTGGATAACCCGGGAGACGTTTCACTTGTGGAGCGCGGAGCTCCGCGGTCCCTTGTCATGAGATGCCCCGATGGATGCGGAGACATACTGACGGTTAACCTCGACCGTCGTGCCGGGCCGGCCTGGCGCCTTTATCAACGCGAGGGCGGGTTGACCCTTTTTCCTTCTGTGTGGCGAGACACTGGATGCGGGGCACACTTCATCGTCTGGGACAATGTCATCCATTGGACCAACGATGCCTGGATCCTGCGGCGCAATTCATCACTCGAACGTGCTGTCGAAGGTCGACTCACTGACGAGCTGGCGAGCTTTGTTGATATTGCAGCAGCGGTGGATGAAGTGCCTTGGTCGGTTCTCGACGCATGCCGGTCATTGGTCAACTCGGGGATCGCTGTCGAAGGAACCGGCGCCGAGCGGTCCAGCTTCCGCCTGGCGAGTGATAGCGTCCAAACCTCACGGGCCAGGAACAGGCATTGGTAATCAGCCGCGCGACCGGCGGCCTAGAGTGAGAGTCGGACTTATTGGATCATCTCAGCAGCGTGGCGGACCCTCGATCGTCAGCTTGCCAAGGCTGAACCTGTGATCGTCTGCAAGTTATCTTCAGGACCGCTGGAGGTAGATCAGCTCGCGGCGGCGCTTGATCGCCACCATGTGCAAGCAAGTCCTGGGCGTTGTGCAGTAAGAGGGTATCCTGGAACACCTGTCGACAAGGAGCCGCCCGAGCGTTTCGTAATGGCGGTCACGGCGTGGAAGAAGGTACTGCACGTCTCACAGAAGAATCTTGTCATCTCGCGAGACAACATCTCGTCTGGAATCCGTGAACGGGCGGCCGAGCTCAACCTCGCTGCGGTGGGGAAGATTTCGGTCGTCGCCCGCGACGACGAGGCGGTCAGCGACCTGGCCAGACGAGCTTCGGCAGCTTTCCGCTGCGGCATGGTGACCGGCGCGATCATGGCCGCCGAATGAGATCGCTTCGAACGCACCGTCGGATGCTGGCTCGCCGACGCTTTACTGGCGCAGCGCCTGGGTTGGGGCCATGCGGTGCCGCTACTGGGCACCGAGGCAGCTTTGGGCATGAGACCCGATCAATCGCGCCGGGCCGCGACGGTCATTGCGGCATCTGGAGTCGAGGCCGGGTCAGACCGGGGGAAAACCTGCTCGTTGCGTAGGAGCCCGGCGTTGCGCGCCGTCGATCTTTCCGCCCAACTCGGCGCCGCGCGGACCGGGGCTTGCCATTGCCCCGAAACTGAGGCAAGGCGACGGACCCGCCCTGCGTATACCGACGCCGTACACGCCCCCGTCGGCGAGCGAACCGTGGACCTCACACAATCTGAGGTGCTGGTGACGATGTGCATCGCCTACTTCCATCCGCACTCCACCCACGAGCTCACCCGCGCGCCCGCGGTGCTGCGAACCCGCCGACGAATATTTGGCAGAAGCCGGAGTGGGCGCTCAGCCGCGACGATTTTTTTGGCCTTGACCGGGCCGGGCGGCGCGACCCGAGCGTCGGGACAAAAACCGCAAAGGCGGAGGGCACCGGCCCGGTTGAGGCCGAGGCCATGATGATGTGAGACGATCTCCTAGGAAGAATTTGGCCAGATCGATGTTGTCCTGACGCGCTCATCGAAGATTCTGGGCGGCGCCGACGTGGCTGCTGAAGGGAGAACACTCACTCCGTGACCGGCCGGACCTGACTACGATGTCATTTGGAGTAAGAAGAACGACGGCCCGAATGGCGAAGATGCGCGATTCGGCCGGCTGTCCTGCGCGCCTGGAGCCGGCAGTTTACAACGGAATTGCGCAGGCCGCTTAAGCTGTCCGGAGGTGATCGCAAACGCCGCAAGATCGGCCAGTGCGGATCCTCCAAGCTGCGCAGCACGTCGTGAGATGTTGCGCCTCGGACGGATGACACTTTAAGTCCGGCGGATCTCCACCCAGTCGCCGCGCAGGTCGAACCCCAGCGACTTTGTCTCGAAAAGTGCTGCACCGCGGGAATTGCCGCCTCATCCATACACTGCAAGAGTCGCGAAAGGGACGGTGACCCGCCGAAGCATGTCTTTGTGGCAGCCGCAGGCGCCTGATGCCCATGTATCCATCGTGCGAATGCGTTCGATTTTACCGATTACCGAGAATAGCAGATAGGAAAAGTCAGCCCGAGGAACAGGCCTACCGAGCGAGCTGCCTCTCGCTTTTCTTGAGGGAGGCTTATGGACCGACCGGCGCCGCATGACCATTCGAAACCAATCGAAGTTGGCCGGTGCCAGTCCTGAGTTCCGGTTGATCTACATTCCAGCCGGCGGCACGGCCGCGGTTGAGGTGATGGGACGAAGTTCAATGACAATTTTCCGGCCTTCTAGCCCAGAACAGGCCTGGTCCGCTTCTGTCGTGCTGCGGCCCTGCATCCTCTCCATACCGGCTGCATTGACGTGCGAGAATCCAGAATGGGAATCCAAAGATGCCATGCGTGAACCACTCCAGAACCAAGCGGGATCAATAACAAGCTATCGGCTGGAGGTCTGATGGATCATCACATAACAGTCGGTTCGAAGGGGCGCGACTCGCGCCAAGACGGGACAAAGGTCAGAGATCTAGGCTTCGATTTCCCCAAAGGCGTACTAATTATCTTGGTGATAATTGGGCATTTGTACAATATGTTATTTATCGAGGCACTGACGACTTTTGGCTTTCCCCCTATTTTAAGTCGATATACATGTTTCACATGCCTCTGTTTATGGCAATAAGTGGATATCTTTCTTCGGGAGCGATTCTGCGCAAATCGTTCCCTCAAGGTGTCATTGATCGAGCAAGGCAGCTTGTGTTGCCCATGTTTTTTTGGTGTGCTTTGATTTGGATTTCGAAGGCCGCCTTGATGTCTTCAACGACCAGTGTAAGCGGCGGAATGTTGGATTTCCTTAGGGAGTTCATTGGCACATACTGGTTCATCTGGGCAGCTTTCGCGTCCTTCGTCCTTATTAAGTTGCTCACGACTTTCAATGGCTCATCGGTGTGGATCATAGGCGCATCTGCAATTGCGATCGCATTCGCGCCCGTCCCGTGGTCAATAACCCCGTTGGTACGATACACATACCCGTTCTTTTGTTTGGGGTTCTTGTTTGCGCAGCCAATCGGATGGCAGGCAGCTAGCATCAGGCGCCACAAGGCTATTTTTGTGGTGTTACTTTCGATGGCTGCGTTCATGTGCTTTCTTGTTTGGGGAAAGGAGACGTACGTCTACAACAATCTCGTTTTGATCTACGATGCACAGTCGGCCAAACAAGTGTTGCTGATGTTCGATGGCTCGGTAGCAAGTTCTGCAGTGGCGATGCAGCTCATATTCCTATGCTGGAGAGTTGGCTGTTCAACTCGCGTAGCTCACTTTGTGGCGGTGGAGCTTGGTCAGAGCACACTGCTGCTTTACCTGCTTCAGGGTGCCGTGTTTCGCTTCATGGATCTAATACGGTTCGGAGAACTTTGGGATCTCACGAGCAGAATTGGGGTCGCCACTTTGCTTGGTGCGGCGATTGTTGTCACAGCGATGACAATTCGCAGGATTGTGCGCCACCTTGGATATGTGTCGCGGAGCTATGCTTAATTTATGATGTGACTGCCGACAGTTGGCATTGAAGTCATTGGCGAGCCATGCCGGCGTGGCATTCCCCTCACGGATCACTTGATCCGCCGCCCGAAGTAAGGCGTGCCTGTAGGCCGGGATCGGTCCCGAATGCTCGTAGGACGGCAATTCGCTCGGGAGCCCGATCAGATTTGAAGCTCCGCGACCGTCTGGCGCCGACCGCAGCCAATCAAAGGGCGTCTGACCGATCGTCGCGTCCATCTCCAGAAGCCCGCCTAGCAGGTTGTGGCCATTGCTGTGGCAATGCAGCAGTCCTGGATGGCTGCATCAAATAAATCCAAGATGCCCCGGGTTCGCTTCCACCGCACCACCGGGACCTTCGCTGCAGCTAAATGCAGAAAATCCAGGCGCGCGCTGAAGCATCGTGAAAAATTCATGGATTATGTCAGCTGGTAAAATGACCCGATTCAATTTCAGTCGATCAATCAGCGCCCTTCGTCGGGGGCTGTCGGTCCGCATCGCGCCTGACGGCGGCGCTATGCTGGTGCTCCTACGGCCGCCCTGTTGAACCGCTTTCTCCAGCACCGAACTGAATTGGTCCCGCTGGCGGACATTTCGATGCTTCCGCCTTGTAGGGCTTCTTTGTTGCGGCCGCCTCTGCGGCACGGCTGCGCCGACGTGAACGTGCTTGGCGGCACGTTTTGTCAGGGAGGGGAAAGAGGCGCGCGGCCCTCTCCCTGCAAGCCGCCGCTGGCGGATTCCTCCGTCTGCCCGCTTCGCTCCGTGCAGACCGGGGAGACCCCTCCGCCCCCCTTGCTCCCCGCTGCTCGCCGCGATGCAGGGGGACAGGCGACCTGAACCCGTGCCCAAGCCGATCTGATGGCAGAGGCGGTGGGGCTGGACATGGGCCCGTGGTGGACATACGTGCCACACAAATCCTCATGCTCGCCTAACCGGCCGCAAGGTATGGCAATCCGGGCTGACCCGACGAAAGAAGGAGTAGGTCTCGGCCATTCCCGTGTCCGAGCCCAGAAAAGTTACTGGTTTCCTTACGGGCGCGATACAAAGGGCACAGGCTGGACTTGGCTGCCGGGGGCGGGGCTTGTCGACCGCTCGATCGAAAGTGAGAGACGAGGAGGAGAATCACCGACCTGCAGAGCGGCAAGGCGCTCGCCTACCTCCCTGTCAGTCACCGTTAGCCGATGGTTTAGACGAAGATAGTCCGTCCATGTCGGCGTGCGGAATGTCTCGGTCCAAAGAGTCGAGTTCTGAAGATCGCGCTGGAGGGTCCAGTCCCGCGCACCGGCACGGCTCTGAACGCGCCGCCTTTCGCGCATGCAGCTCAGAAATTCCTCGATATTCTCCTCGGGGATCGAGTACTCCACCTTGATCACGATCGGGCCGCTCCTGGGCTTCAAATCGAGGGCCAGTTCTGGTGGCCTGAAGTCGAAGGCCCCTTGATCCGATTCCTCCCATAGCCGTACCGGCAATAGCTTTCCCACAGCTGCAACCAGCAACAGCGCCGCTGCAGCACCTTCCAAAGCCCACGTCAGGGAATAGTACTGCGCGACAGCACCCCAGATCCAGCTGCCCGCTGCCATGCCGCCGTAGGTCAGGGCGTAATAGATCGACAGGGTGCGACCAACGACCCACCTTGGGCTTGCCAACTGCACACACACGTCGGTTCCGGTCCAGGTGACAACCCAGCCTGCGCCAGCGATTGCAAGCGCGATCGCTGCTACAGCCACCGACGATGTGAGAGCCAGTAAAAGGCAACACGTTGCGCAAGCAACGGACGCGAGCGTGATCAATCGATTTTGGGACGTGATGCGTCTCAAGTAGCTATTGCCAATGCCCGCGATGAAGGCGCCTGTGCCGAAGCCGGCCAACAGGACGCCGTAAACAATTGGCCCCCCCGCCAGTTGGTCGCGAACCAGGAGGGGGAGCAGAGCAAGGATCGAGATGCTTGACAGCCCGAACAGGGTTGCACGCACGATCGCCACTCTGATCTCCGAGGAGATTGCCGTGAAGCGCATGCCATCATGAATGGCCGTCGTCATCCGCTCGCGCGGAAGAGGCGAAGAACGAACTTGCCACTTGGAGCGCAGGACAGCGCTCAATGGGACCAGGTCGGTCAGCGCAGCGAAGGCGAAAGCCGTAAGGGGGCCCAGCAAAGCCAAAATTACACCGCCCAGCGCCGGTCCTATGCTCCGAACCACGTTGTACCCCACCGACATCAGCGTCACTGCAGCGGGTATGTCGCGCTTTTCCAGGATGTCGCCGACCGAGGCGTGCCAGGCTGGATCATTCAAGGCAAAGCCGCATCCCGCCAAGAAACTCAGTCCCAAGATCAGCCATGGACTGACAAAGCCCAGCCCAACAGAGAGAGCCAGCGCCGTGGATGCCAGTGCGATCAGGCAATGTCCGGCAAGCATCACGCCGCGGCGGCTGAAGCTGTCTGCAATCGCTCCAGCAAGGATCGACAAGAAGAAGGCGGGCAGTGTCGATGCAGCCTGCACGAGCGCAACCATCAGATCGGAGGCTGAAATCGTTGCCATGAGCCAGCTTATAGCCACGCTCTGCACCAGCCAGCCAAGGCTGGATATCTGCGTGGCTGTCCAGATCGAACGAAAGACCGGATTCTGAAGAGGAATCAGTGTGTTTGCCGCAAAGGGCGGGGAATCTTGACGCCGCATGACTTCTCACCTCCACCACGTAGTTCTTTCGCTCACTCACTTGCTGACAGCGGTGCGCTTACGCACAGCTGCGTCACAACCAAGTTCCGATATCGCGCTCGCAACAAAGTAGATGTCGCATCCACGGTGCTGATGCGCGATGAGTGTGCCAGTTGGGCGTCGGCTGGTCTGGGTCGCGCAGCCCGATGGGGTGCGGTCTGCCCTGCGACTCTTGGCCTTGTACGGTGCTACCGCCCCGATGGCCGGGTTGTCAAACTGCCACGGTGCTAGCAGCGCCCATCCCATCCTGACAGGCATGAGCATACGACGCAGCGGATCGCTGGTATTGGAGGCGGGTGCAAGATCAAGGGTGGCATCGTCTTGACAAGTACGAGCTGGTGGACGCCTTTGCCCGACCTATCACATCGGCGATTTATGGGGCCGCCGTTCAACTCGTTGGTCTATGCAAAAAAGCATAATTCGCTTGAAAAGACGTTTCGTGCCGGCGCAGGCGCCGAGGAAGGGGCTGAAGCCTTCACCATCGTCATACCGCCGCCGAATGTCACCGGCTTGCTGCATATGGGTCATGCGCTCAACAACACGCTGCAGGACATTCTGGTGCGCTTCGAGCGCATGCGCGGCAAGAACGTCTTGTGGCAGCCGGGCATGGACCATGCCGGCATCGCCACGCAGATGGTGGTCGAGCGCCAGCTGATGCAAAATCAGATCCACCGCCGCGGCAAGCGCCACCGGCTGCCGGCGGTCAACATTCTTACCGTCAATGCGGCGGTCACCCTCACGGACAATGACGACTTTCTCGCCGGGCTGGAGGTGACGCCGGAGCGCCAGGCGGTCTGGGACGAGCTCGACGGTCTCGACCGTTTCGACGCGCGCAAGAAGATCGCCGAGCTGATACCGGCGGTTTCCTCGAAAAGGTCGAGCCGCATCGCAGGCCTGAAGCGGCGGTTGCGCCGATCCTGAACAAGGTGCGGTCTCTCCGCGCCAACGCATCCGACACCGAGATTTTTGATCGAAATCTAAGCATCGTCGAAGATGCTTTGCCTGATCTAGGCGCCCAGCCGTAGCAGGCCGCATTGCTGCGCCAGCCGCCACGTAAAGCGCTGCCAGAGTTCTTGCACCCGCGTCATTCGGCTGCCGCTTTGAAGGTTCCGCCTAGGGCCTGCATCAGATCATCGATAATGTCCTGAGGATGCTCAAGTCCCACTGACATTCGCAGTAATCCGCCTGGCGCCTTGGACTTGGCACCCTCGACGGATGCGCGATGCTCAATCAGAGAGTGCGTCCCGCCAAGGCTTGTCGCCCTGGCAATAACCTCGAGGCGGCCGGCCACGGCCATCGCAGCATCGGCTCCGCCTTTGACGATAAAGGATAGCATCGCTCCGTAATGGCTCATTTGCCGCTTAGCGAGATCGTGTCCCGGATCAGTTTGCAGGCCAGGAAAAAGTACTTTTTCGACACGCGGATGAGACGCCAAAGCCTCAGCAACCTTCTGGGCGCCTTCGCAATGCGCGCGCATGCGTACCGACAATGTCTGCAGGCCCCGCAATGCCAGCCAACAGTCGAATGGCGCTGCGACGCTGCCCTTGTGTCTCTGGACCATCCGCAGTGGGCGACCGAGGGGTGACGAGTGCGGGACAATGACGACGCCCGCCATCAAGTCCGAGTGGCCGCCGATGTACTTTGTCGCCGAGTGCATGACCGCGTCCGCCCCAACTTCGAGGGGCCGTTGAAGCACTGGAGTTGCCCACGTGTTGTCCACTACGGCCAAGGCGCCAGCCTCGTGCGCGATTTTGCAGATGGCCGAAATGTCAACAACGCGGATCATCGGGTTTGACGGCGTCTCGACCCAGACGAGGCCAGTCCGCTTCGACGTGACCGCGGCGCGCACGGCATCCAGATCGCGCATGTCGACGGCCGCAAAGTCGAAGCGAGACCCAATGTCGGTCTCGTCAATCAGCGAACGAATGCCGAAATACATGTCATCCGGCAGAACGATCCGACCCGTCGACGGATGGCTCTCAAAGACTGCAGCGATTGCAGCCATGCCCGACGCGAAGGCAATGCCATCTTCTCCGCCCTCGAGCGCGGCAATGGCCATTTCGAACGCGTTGCGTGTCGGATTTCCATCCCGGGTGTATTCGAATCCGGAAGGAAACGAGCCGTCGACGCTACGTTGGAACGTCGTGCTGGTGTGCAGCGGCAGGGACACCGCCCCCGTGGAAGCGTCGACAGCTCGGCCGCAATGGATCGCCTTCGTTTCAAAACGCATCGGTCATTTCCTCGCTAACGGGGCAGTTGCACAATTTCAGGCCGGTCATTATATTGACCGTAATAAGTGAGCCGAGGCACTAAGTCAATATAATGACCGATGTTACGACAGCGTTGGACCCCGAGCGGGTGCTTGGCCAAGCGATAGCGGTTCGGATCCGACAATTGAGGCGCGACCAAAACCTGACCCTGGATCGACTGGCAAAACTGAGCGGCTTATCCAAGGGAACGGTCGTCACGCTGGAGCAAGGCAAGGCGAACCCCAGCATCGGCATACTTTGCCGACTGGCGGCGGCGTTTTCGCTTTCGGTGGCCGATTTGTTGAATGACCATCCTTCCACAGTTCGCCTTCCTATTGAGCGGACAGAGACGAGGACGCTTTGGACAAGCGCTAAAGGAAGCTTTGCACAACTTCATTCATCGATCTCGGGACGAACGATGTTCGAACTGTGGAGCTGGGCCATTATGCCGGGCGACGTGTTTTCCGCAGATGCTCATAGTCCGGATACGCGCGAGCTGATCTCGGTGACTCAGGGGTCCCTAAGTGTCGTGGTGGGTACCCACGCAGTAATTTTGAGCCAAGGCGAGAGTGTGCGGCTTGTCACTGACCAACCGCACTCATACGCGGCGGCATCTGATCTGCCTGCCCACTTCTCGATGGCAGTTCTTGAGCGTGGTGGACAGCGAGATCCGGGGCCCTCTTCGCCGGCAACAAAGATGCCCGGGCCCGTTCCGCAAGACACCGCCGCTCGCTAACGACCGCCCATTCGCGACAGGAGATCCACCGTTGTACGTTCCGCCCCATTTTGCCGTCCCCGATCAGAACACCCTGTTTGACCTAATCGAGAGACATCCGCTCGGTATCCTGGTCACCCACAGCAAAGGCACACTCGACGCGAACCACATTCCCTTCGAGCTTGACCGCTCGAAGGGAGACAAAGGCCTCCTCAATTGCCATGTTGCACGCAAAAATCGAGTCTGGGAGGAAGTTGCCAATGGCGATGAAGTCCTCGTTTTCTTCCGTGCGGCCGACGCTTACATCTCGCCGAACTGGTATCCAAGCAAGCATGAATTCCATAAGCAGGTGCCGACGTGGAACTATCTCGTCGTCCACGCCCACGGACGCATTACTGTCCGGGATGATGAGCGCTATGTGCGCCGTAACGTGGCGAAGCTCACTCACATGCATGAAGCCTCGCAGCCTGCCCCGTGGAAGATGGGCGACGCGCCGAAGGACTTCATTGACACGATGGTTAAGGCGATCGTCGCCCTGGAGATCGAGATCACCGGCCTGGTTGGTAAATCAAAACTCAGCCAGAACAAAGAGGTGCGCGACATTCAGAACGCTGGTGAAATGCTGAATGCCCGAGGCGTCAATGGGATGGGAGAAGCGATGCTCTCGGCTGCGGCGGCCCAATCCCAATAGCATCTATCTTGTCCCGACAAGCCGCTGGTGCTGGATTTCCAAAGGGTGACCTTGAGAGACAAATGCTTCGGCTCGCCGGAAACGCGACCAGCACCTGACCACCCGCTATGCGGCAGATGGACAAGAACTCAGGCCGCCATCGCCAGCCACATCCGCAATGCCGCCGGATCACCCCCCACGGTGGCGATGCCTCGCAGCCAGGTTGGATGACCAAGCAGCCGGGATGTCGGCAGGCTTGCACCCGTTTCAGATGCGAGACGGGTCAAGACGATCATCCTGCACAACGTCACGCGGCGGTGGGCTGGTTTCGAAAAGGGCCGGCCCCGGCCGTTCATACAAGTGGAGTTGGGGCGGGGCCGGATCAAGCCTATCGGGTCGAACCCGCCGGGACCGCGCGTACATCATCCCGGCAACGCCAGGCGCTCGTCCGGCGCCATGCGGGCTTCGGCTTGGCGCGCCGAATGTCTGGACCGGCATCGCGGAGCATGGCGCACCAGTCTCCCACATTGTACGTAGTCGCCATGCTGCCCCTGGCCAGATCGCAAATGACGCACGGCTTGTTCGCGATGGCGAGCTGAAGCACGTTGACGGCGGTGCCGGGCGATGCGCCGTCCCAGACTATCATCCCAAAGTCCGCGCGCCGCGCCATCTCCCGGTCTTTGGCGGCTGGATCCAGTATCCTCTAGCGCCTTCACGAGACGGGACCTGGTAGGCAGCCCAGTCGCCCAGATTATTGCTAGCTTCCTCGCTCTGACCGCCGTCTCCCTCTGGCCCTGAGTGAGGGATCGTCATCCGGCTGCAGGCCGGCGCGCCCGGACGCTGCCGCTACGGGAGGCGCTACGCGCGTGGAGCTAGTGGCCTTTGTCGGCCAGCCAGAGGCCCACGTCCTGGATCGAGCGCATGAGCACCGACGGATTGTCCCGCGCGGGAATGAAGCACCAGCTCTGCCAGTAGCGCTCGGCCTCGGCGTCGATCGCCCGCACCACCACTGCGCGGCCGCCGACGATGTCGGCGCCGGCGACGCAGCGATGCAGCGCGTCCTTGACCAGGCCGCTGCCGATGCCTTGTCCGGCATAGCGATGGTCGACGGCGAGTTGTCCAATCAACAGGCAGGGGATCGGATCGGGCGGGCGTCCGGTGCGGATGGCGCGCGGTGCGCTGTTTGGCTGGATCACGCCCGGCGCGAGGCCGTAATAGCCGACGACTGTTCCCTCATCGTGAACGACCAGGACGCGGGTAAAGCCACGGACCTGGTTCGTTCGCGCGAAGCCGGCCAGCCAAGCGTTGAGCGCCGGCTTGCCGCAATCGAAGCTGTCGAGGCGGTGCGCGTCGTCGAGGAGTTCGATGCCTGAAAGCGCCACCTAACGGTCCCAGGGCGGGGACCGACGCAGCCGCTCGGTCGCCTTCGGCGGGGGCGCAGCGGCGGGGGCTGAGATCGCCTGCATGAAGGCGTCATAAGCTTCCGGGGACACGCGGATGACGGTTTCGTTGAGGATGGCCGCCTGCGCCTCGTGCAGCGCGGCGCGCCGCATGAACTCCGTGCGCGACAGGCCGAGCAGCTCCGCGCCGCGGTCGATGATGGTGAGATCATCGTCGCGAAACCGCATCGAGACGGGTGTTTCCTTCCTGGTGACTGTGGTGGCCATGGCGCGCTCCTGTGCTGCGGACGTATATACGGTAGTGTAACGCGGAACGCAATACTTCGTTCCCTGGTGACGTCTCGTGGACGGATGGCCTCAGGACTCCTCGCCGCATCGGTTCTTCTCGGCTTCTCGCCTGCAATCGCCATTGCCGCAACCCAGAGCAAGGTGGCTTTGGTCAGCTCCGGCGGATGAATTACAGCTTAGGACGCGCATGTGTTCTTATCGGCCGGATGAGCGGCTCCAGAAGCGAAGTCGCTGCCATGACTGTCGCCGGACGAGCCCCGGCTATGCCGAACCCTGATGAACATCTGACGCGATGGCGACTTTCGGGCCGTCACGCCACAAAGGAGGAACGGCTATGAAGGCTGGGCGGCCGGCACTTTCATTCTCAGGCGCCGCTCTATGCCACCTGCCGGCCAAGCGCAGTTGGCGCAAATCTTGAATCTCTCTTTGCGCGGCGGCAGGAGCTGCAATCGCACGTTCGGCCTCACGCAATGAAAGACCGGCACGACCGCGGCACGTGCAGCCTCAGAAAAACCAGTCTGCATTTTATTCAACGGCTTAGCTGCGAGTGCGGCGGCGCGGCGGCGTGCGATGTACTGCAGAGCGGGCTCCGAACTCCTTAGGGCACGCATGCTGCCACTCAACCGGCCTGATCACCACACAAAGTGAGGAAGAACCTGGTTAAGCGCAAAGCGACAATTGCCTCGACGGCGGGTCCCGGCAGGTTTATGCTGCCCAATCTTACCGCAATCCGGAATGGCGATTGAGTACCTTCACGAGTGAAGGGATTCCCGCGGTCTTAGAGATGAGTTGTCGAATGGCGCGAAGTCGCACAGAATCGTGTGTTTGATATCGATCAAGATCGCGAGCTATTTCAGGCGCAAAGAGGTCTTGCGCCCGATGCACAAGTTGCTCCCGGTCCAACGGAAGTGAATGGGGTGGAACTGCTTTGTTGGCCAAATTGTTGACGGAACGTCCGGCGCCCATTGTTGCTACATGTCTGGATTCTTGGGGCGTTTTGGATGATGCAATCCACCAACTCACTCCAAAGGGCAGTGGAATCTGGAACAATGTCGCTTTTGTACGCACGACATCCTTCGTGCCCGATTGGCATATCGTCTTTAACTCTGCTTCTCTTTTTGGGCTCCCTGTTGATATCGAGGCGAGCCCAAACAGGACAATTTTTGCAATCGGCGAACCGCCGACGAAAGCTCATCGCGCATTTCATGAAGGGCAGGGGAAAAATACTATCGTCCTGACGTCTGACGCAGAGCTGGCTGCTCGGCAGAATGCAGCGCGCCGATTCGTTTTGGCTCCACCTATCACTCGGTCTTGGTCTGTAAACAAGACATATGACCAACTTCTGGTCAGCGAAGTCGTGGACAAGCCGCTTCGGCTCTCATGGATTACCAGTAACATCGCCCTGCTTAAAGGGCATCGATATCGGCTGGCGTTTCTGGAACGGCTGAGAGAGGAGCTCGATTTTGACCTGTTCGGCCGAGGTTTTCGGCTGATTGGAGACAAATGGAACGCACTCGCACCTTACCGTTATAGTATAGCTTTCGAGAATACTCGTGCTGATTACTATTTTACAGAGAAGCTTATGGACTGCTTCGTTGCTGAAACAATGCCGATCTATTACGGCAGCCCGGCAATCACGAGGTTCTTCCCTTCGGACTCAATGGTTCTGATTGACCCAGAGGACAAGAACGTAATCCAAAAAATTCAAGAAATCATCAAGTCGGACCTCTGGAAGGAGCGTCGCGGCGCAATACGAGAGGCGAAGCGGTTGGTCCTCGAGAAATACAACACGTTTGCTTATCTCGCGGGCTTCATCGAAAGCGTTCAGGATAAACCCTTACCGCCAGAAATTATACACATCGATTCGCCTGAGGTCGATTTTGGAATAGACGAATGAAGTACTCCAACGCTCGCTTCGCGTGCCCGGCGGTTGGTGGTCTGGCGAGATCGGTACGGAACGCTCGGCGGAGAATGCCTACCTGCGCAGACGGGCCGGCACGGGCGCACGAGGTCATGCGCCCCCGGCTGCCGCTGATCAGACGAACTGGGGAAGGCCAGGAACGGAATTGAGGACCTCGTCCACGAGTTCGTCGCCGGCATGTTCCTTGGCGAAGGCGATCGTCTCGTTGGCGATGGCGGCGATCTTTAGAATGCTGAGACCCTCACTCATCAATTGCTGGCCGAGCCCCATGAGGCCGCCTCCGCCCTCTGGGTCATCGCCATGATACTTCGCCACTAATTCCGAAGCTCCGGGAATGGCCTCGATCATGCGCGCAACGGGACCGTCGGCCGCGTGGCGTTGCAGGAAACCCAGCATTAACCCAACGGCCTTCTCTGCGAGAGCCGGGCCGATGCCGGCACTAGTGGCGATGCGCGATAAGAATTCTTCCATGGCAGGGTTCCTAGCTCTTTAATGAGGTTTACACGGGGCCGGTCCGGCGCCCAAAGCGCCCTTGGCCGAACCACAATTGAACCCCACAAAAATAGGCCGGCGGAAGTGCTATTGCAACTGCGCGTAAAACCGCCTTTGTCAACGCAAGCTGCGTCGGACGTGCGTATTTCGCAAAAACGAGACAGTCGTGGAGTGCACCCCTCGACCGAGACAATGACGCGCCAGGGCGAGATCTTCGAACAGACGCGGCATGCGCAGGTAGAGCACGGAATGATCGAGCCGGGCGGCCTGACGTCCGAAGGCGCAGGCCAGCCAAGTCTTTCCGGTGCCGGTCTGCCCGGTGATATGAGGTTTTCATGCGCCTTCAGCCAGGCGCCTTGGGCCAGCTGTCGCTTGGCACTTAATTGGGGTCTCCCTCACTTTGTGTGGTTCATCTGCTGTTAGTGGCGCTGTCGCTATGGACGGGCATGCGAACGAAAACGAAATGGTCGCCCGGCCCAGGGGGTGATATCGCCACTGCGGTCCTTCGACCAAGTCGATTCGATTCTGAATTTCGGCCTTTAGATGTTTGTAGCGATTGAATCAGCGACCAAGATCTGGACAATCGCGGTTATGGTGACCGCGAGCCACTAAGCTTGTGCCGTACCCTTACAATGATTCATCAAGGCGTTTACCTCGGCAATCACGAGATCCGGCGTGATGTCGAACTTGCATCGGACTTTGACCGGACAATGCCGCACTTGGTCCAGACCACACCCGCGACATTCAATAACACTCATAAGCATGCTGACCAGGGGACCTCGAAACCCCCAAATCTCCGGTAGATGTGACGCCGTGAAAATGCCGATAGTAGGGCGGCCAAGCTGGGCGGCGACATGCCCGGTGCCTGAATTGTTCGAAACGACGAGCGCGGCCGAATTCACGAGATAATTGAATTCCAATTCCGACAAGTCGACAGCCGTCCGAATGTTCGCGGCTCCACGATCCCGAGCTATCTTCGCAACCTCCTCAAGCGCTTCCAGGCATTCGCCACGGGCAACGAGGACCACCTCACCACGGGTCGAAAGAGCAGCGACAACTTTGCCAAAACTTTCAATCGGCCAATCTCGCAGGCTGGAATTGGAGAACGGAGCCACGACAATCGGGGCATTGCCTGTAGTCGAATTCTGTGGGTGACCCGCTCCGCTTTCGAAATAGGCAGCTGCCTTTGCGACCAGAAAGAGGAGGATTTCTGACACATGCTGGAGACGCACCTGCTTGCGGTCAATGAACCAATCAAGCCATCTACGAGGGATTTTGTTAGCAAGCCCTATTTTTTGGACCAGCTTGTAGAAGATGGTTCTGCGCAGTTTCAGATTGAATGGCGCTATCGCAATATCGATCTGATGCATGCTGTACGGATCAACTATCGCCGCACGGTGCCTGGCGGGGACTTCAAGCAAGATGGGCCTTGTTTCTTCCGGAACACGCATATCAATGGCAAGATCAAACTCGCCGGTCAGCAGCGGCCTTATGTCGGCGGCTTCTTTGCGCGTTTTGACTTTTGGGTTGCGAGGAAAAAAGTCAAAAGCAATGTGATCGTCGGCGAGGTCGAACTGTTTTGCAGTAGCGATGTTCCAGCTTCCCACCACCAGCGTAATGTGGGCATGCGCAAAACGCTGACGAAGGTCCTTTAGGGCCCCTAGAGACATCCAAAAGTCGCCGACATGATCAAGCTTGAGGACCAAAATTCTCATCCTTGCGCTTGACTGTTCCGGCTCTTCCCAGCTGCGGTATATAATTTGATTGCGGTCGTGCTTTGTAAAATATGCCATTGCCATTCCGAAGATTATACGGTCAACACTGATAGCCCAGTGACGCGTGTGTAGGGTTGGAGTGCTCCCCACTTGTCCGCGTCTCCGCAAGAATTCTGCCATCAGATCCAAGCCGCGCTCCAGCAGGAGCTGTCGGGCGAAGTCTGCATCTCTAGCGGTGGTAGCGCGTCAAGAAGCCAGCTATGTCCCGACCCGCAATGTGAAGGGCTTCGTCACGGTCTTGCATGCAGTGAGTTCGAGAAACGCCGAGTAGACGGCGATCGCCAAGCCGCCGTCCCCAGATCTCGAGCATAACGGCAGTGGCCTCGCTCTTTGGTCGATGCTGATCCTGAATGAGACCGTCGGCGCCGGCGACGACATCGCCGGCCGGATTGACCGTCTCCGGCACGCCCTGTCGCTGTGGTCCCGCATCATGGTGGTTAACAAGGGACCCGCCGCAGGCGCTTTTTTCTGCGCGTCCGGGTCGTCCAACATGAAGTGGACGAAGCAACCCTGTGATGAAGTCGAGGGGCCGGGCCCCGGGGGGGGGGGGGGGGGGGGGGGGGGAGCCGCGGGGCTTTGTGTAAGTGTGGGTTGTGGGGGGGGCCGCGCGCCTCGCGTTTAGTCCGCGGTGGGGCGGGGGGGGGTGGGGGGGGCGCCGAGGGGGGGCGCGAGG
>NZ_JAMYLG010000034.1:0-56448 GCF_040317865.1 Mesorhizobium sp. M1365 | reverse complement strand
GGCGGCGATCGCCGGCCCGCGTACCGAGGAACAGTGGGACAGCTATGCGAAGGCATTGGACTTCAGGCTGAGCGCCGAGGACGAGGCCTTTGTCGACCGCCTCGTCACTGCCGGTCATGCCTCAACGCATGGGTTCAATGATCCGAGCCATCCGGTCGAAGGCCGCGTGCCGCGTTCGGAGCCGGCCGCGCCGATCCCGCTGACACGGCCTCTGCGCGCCGCCTGACGGTCGCCGACGAAATGGCGGGGCCGGCGGCCCCGCCCGCGTTTCCAATTGCTTTGGACAGATGAGAGAGCCCATGAATTTCCACGTCGAACGGCTGCGCCAGAACATCGTCGTGCTTTCGGGCAACACCCACAGGCCGTCGAAGTCGCGGACGCTGGCGCATCATCTCGGCGAGGCGCTGCGCGAAAGATTGTCTGTCACAGTAAATTTCCTCGATCTTGTCGATGCCGGCCGTGGTCTGGGTGCTGCGTTTACGCGAAGGGAATTGACGCCGGAGGCGCTGAATGTGGTAAACGCGGTCGAACAGGCCGACGCGCTGATCGTCACGACGCCGGTCTACAACGGCTCCTATGCTGGCCTGTTCAAGCATCTGTTCGACCTCATCGATCCACTGGCGCTCGTCGACCGGCCGGTCCTGATCGGCGCGACGGGTGGTGGCCAGCGCCACGCGCTGGTAGTCGAACATCAGCTTCGCCCGCTGTTTGGCTTTTACTCCGCCCTGACGGTGCCGAGCGCCGTCTATGGCAGTGACAGCGACTTTGCCGACGGCAAGCTCGTAGATTCGCTGGTTCTGGCGCGGGCCGGGCAGGCCGTGGATCAATTCGTTGCCCTGCTTTCAGCGCGCCAGCCGAAGAGCCAACCGGTCCGGGCGGCTTCGGGCTGACGGATAAAGTGCCAAGGCAAGTGCCTGATAGGCGATATATGGCCAAGGCGCGGCCCGTAAGCACTCCGCATTTTGCGCCTGAATAATCCCGCGGGCGACAGGGTGCCGTCTAAATCCGAATTCTTTTTTAAGCGCGAGCTGATTTTAAGAATTCCATTGCTATCTAAGTCTATAATATCAGTGGACTTTAATCCAACGCTCTTTGAATAGGGCGGTCGAGGGGTTTGCCCTCTGTTCAAAAGGATTAAGGCTCCATGCGAAAACTTATTTCCGCCGCCCTTGTCGGGCTTGCCATAGCGGCCACATCCGCTGCAGCGCATGCCGACGACAAGAAAGTCGTCATCGCCTACCAGACCGGTGCCAATCCCTACAACCTCGGTATTGCCAACGGCGATCTTGCCAAGAAAACCGGCTGGAACATCGAATACCGCCGCTTCAATTCCGGTGCTGACATCTTTGCTGCCATCGCATCCGGCGACGTCCAGATCGGCGATGTCGGATCAAGCCCGTTCGCCGCAGCCGTCAGCAGGGGCATCGACGTGAAGGCCTTCTACATCTCCTCGGTCTCCCGTGACGGAGAAGCCCTGGTGGTGCGGCCCGATATCAAGTCGCCGGCCGACCTGCGGGGCAAGAAGCTCGCGGCCGCGCCAGTATCGACGGACCATTACCAGCTTCTCGCCGTCCTCAAGCAGGAAGGCATTTCGGAGAAAGAAACCCAGGTCATCGCCATTCCGCAGCCCGAAATCGTCGCTGCCTGGAAGCGCGGCGACATTGACGGGGCCTTCGTCTGGGATCCGGCACTCTCTGAACTCAAAAAGGACGGCAAGGTTCTGCTCACAGCCGGCCAGGTCGCCGACCGTGGCGCGCCGACCTTCAGCGCGCTGGTCGTGACCGGCGAGTTCGCCAAGGCCAATCCCGACTTCCTCGGCCAGTATGTCCGGCTGATCGACGGCTACAACACCGCCTACCTGAGCAACCCGGCCGCATGGGGACCGGACTCAGAGAGCGCCAAGCTGATCGCCAAATTGCAGGGCGGCACGGCGGCCGAGAATTCGGAGCAGTTGAAGACGACTGTGGTTCCGCCGCTCGACGAGCAGGTGTCCGACAAATGGCTGGGCGGTGGCGACAAGAGCGCCGTTGCGAAAATCCTCAAGGACACCGCAGGCTTCCTGAAGGACCAGCACAAGATCACCGCCATCAAGGACAGCTACGCCGCGTTCGCCGATCCGGAATACGCAGACGCTGCCAAGGCCTCGAACTAGAAATCACCTGACGAAATTCAGGTTCTGGCTGGCGGAATTCTCGCCAGCCAGACTGCTTGGAGGCCCACCATGCTTCGGATCCGCGATGCCAGCGTGACCTTTCCGGCCTCGGATGGCCAGGACGTACACGCGCTTGATCACGTCTCGCTCGATATCGCTCCAGATTCCATCGTTGTCGCGGTTGGTGCTTCCGGATGCGGCAAGTCGACATTGCTCAACGCGATCGCCGGCTTCCTGCCGCTCACCGAAGGCACGATCACACTGGACGGAAAAGAAATTGTCGCGCCCGGCGGCGATCGTGGCGTCGTCTTCCAGAAAGATACCTTGCTGCCCTGGGCCAATGTGCTGGACAATGTCGCTCTCGGCCTGAAATACCGAGGCGTGCGGCGCGGCGAACGCCATGAGCGATCGAGGCGTCTGCTGGAACTGGTCGGGCTCGCCGATTTCGCCGAAAAGCCGCCCTATGAACTGTCCGGCGGCATGCGCCAGCGAGTCGGCATCGCGCGGGCGCTGGCCACCGATCCGAAGATCCTGCTGATGGACGAGCCGTTCGGCGCCCTCGACAGCCTGACGCGCGAGACGATGCAGCAGCTTCTGGCCTCGGTCTGGGCCAAGACCGGCAAGCAGATCCTGTTCATTACCCATTCGATCGAGGAAGCCCTCACGCTCGGCACCACCATCGTTGTGATGTCGCCTCGACCAGGCCGCATCGTTGCCCGGTTCGACGCCGACTTCGTTCGCGACTTCGCTGAGAGCGGCGACATCGGGCCGATCCAGTCCCACCCGCGTTTCATCGAACTGCGGCAGGAAATCCGCTCGCTCATCCACCAGCCGGAAGGCGCCCGCACAGGAACCTTGCAATGACGCTCGCCGCCAATTCCGGAACCTCTTTTTCGTCTTCGATAGCTCAGCGCGCGCCGTCTCCCAAGACGCGCCGGTCCGCTTCGACAAGCACGCTCGGCATCAGCCTGGTCACCCTGGCGTCGCTCATCGCCTTGTGGTTTTTGGCCACGCGCTTCGGCTGGGCGTCGCCGCTGTTCCTGCCGTCGCCCGCCGAGGTACTGACCCAGTTCAGCGCCGTCTGGGCCGATGGCTATGCCAACGGTACGCTCCTCGAGCACACACTCGCCAGCCTCGGCCGCATCGCCGCGGCGCTCGGTGTCGGCATTTTCCTGGGCATTCCGCTCGGCCTGCTGATGGGACTCAATCGCTGGGTCAAGGGCATTTTCAGCGTTCCGATCGATCTCTACTGGGGTCTGCCGCCTCTGGCCTACCTGCCGCTGCTGATCATCTGGCTGGGCATCGGCGAAACGTCCAAGATCGTGCTCCTGTCGCTGTCGACCTTCGCCCCGATCTGTTTTGCCGCACAGGCCGGCGTCCGGTCGGTGCCGGCCGAACGCATCAATGCCGCGCTGTCGCTCGGTGCGAGCCGGCTGCAACTTTTCACCAGCATCATCCTGCCGTCCGCGTTGCCGGAAATCATGACCGGCCTGAAGATTGCCATCGGCGCCGGATTGTCCACGCTGGTAGCGGCCGAGCTGATCGCGGCCCAGTCGGGCCTCGGCTACATGATCATGTCGGCGGCCAATTTCCTCGCCACCGACGTCGTCTTCGTCGGCCTCATCGTCATCGCCATCCTTGCCTTCGCCTTTACCAGCGGCATGCGCTGGCTGGAGCATCGCCTCATCCCCTGGAAGGGCAAGATCTGACGCTTGCCTAGACATTCCGCAATCGCTGAAGGAAACAATCCGATGTCCAGCAACACCCGTCCGCTCGACCTCTACTGGTATCTGCCGACCCATGGCGATGGACCGTATCTCGGCACGGACGAGCGGCACCGCCCGGCAACCTTCGGCTATCTCAGGGAGATCGCCCAGGCTGCGGACCGGCTTGGCTTCAAGGGCGTGCTCCTGCCGACAGGAACGCGTTGCGAAGACGCCTGGATCGTGGCGGCCGGGCTGATCCCGCTCACCGAACGGCTGAGGTTCCTCGTGGCACTTCGGCCGGGCAGCGGAACACCGGCGCTGTTTGCGCGTCATGCGGCCACTCTGGACCGCATTTCCGGTGGTCGTGTCCTGCTCAATGTCGTCACTGGAGCCGACCCGGCCGATCTCGCCGGCGACGGCAACAAGCTCAGTCATGACGAGCGCTATGCACAGACCGACGAGTTCCTGACGATCTGGCGGCGGATCCTTTCGGGTGAGCCGGCGGATTTCGACGGCAAATATCTTTCCGCCCACGGCATCGACATTTCCTTCCCGCCGGTTCAGCGGCCGCATCCGCCACTCTGGTTCGGAGGCTCTTCGGATGCCGGCATCGCGATCGCCGCCAAGCACGTGGACACCTATCTGAGCTGGGGTGAACCGGTGGACCAGCTTGCCGAAAAGATCGGCCGCGTCAGACAGGCAGCAGCGGCGCAAGGCCGAACGATCCGCTTCGGCCTTCGCATTCACCTGATCGTACGCGAAACGGAGGATGAGGCGTGGGCGGCGGCCGACCGGCTGATCAGCCACGTCACCGACGACCTGATCGCCGAAGCCCAGAAGGGATTTGTCCATATTTCGGAATCCGTCGGCCAAAAGCGCATGTCGGCGCTGCATCAGGGCCGCCGCGACCGGCTGATCGTCGGCCCGAACCTGTGGGCGGGACCGGGGCTGGTGCGTGGCGGTGCGGGAACGGCCCTGGTCGGCAATCCCGACAATGTTGCCGCGCGCATTCGCGAGTATCAGGAGATCGGCATCGAAACCATCATCGCGTCCGGCTATCCGCATCTGGAAGAGGCGTTCAACGTCGCTGAATTGCTTTTCCCCAAACTCGGCCTGAATGGCGAAGCCGCACCCCAGGAGCGCAGCTGGGACGTCGAGTTCGGACGCCCCAAAGTCACCGCGTCCGCTTCGTGACGACCTGCCGACAGCGTTGGCCAGAGCGATGTCCTTTCGCTTCGCGACGGCGATCGGAGCGAGGCTGCGGCCAGGTCCAATGACATGGCTTTCGGGAATCGACCGAGAGCAACGAGCGTCCTGGCTAACCGCCGGATAAAGTTAGGATAGGCCATATCCGGCCGCTCAAGCGAGCTCGGCTGGCGTTATCCCAGGAGCCCTCCTGGGATAACTGCTATTGAGGCCGCGGCCGGTCCCTCCGACAGCCTCAGGCGGTAACGAGGTCGCTCACATCGGCCCCGGCACCATCTTGGTGGGCTGCTCCGGCATCGGGAACGCATAATTGTCGCATTTCACGTCCGGGTTCGTCGGGCTGAACATTCCGAGCGGGTTGTCCTTGAACAGCCAGGCGTGAAGGTCGTAGTGGTGGAACTCCTTCGGGATGAGCGGATAATGCCCCTCCATCGGCCCCTGGAATGTCTGGCCGAAGAGCTTCGGCGGCTCCTTGGTGTCGGGCGTCAAGGGCACGAGCCATTCCGCGCCGACCAGGCGCAATTCGCCGCCGACCGGCTCATAGATCAGCACATTGGGGCGCGTCGGATCCGCGGTCGGGCCGACAGTCGTGACGTTGACGAAATGGATGCCCATCGCGCCCTTCGGGTAGTCCATCGCCCCCTCTACCTTTTCACCGCTGTAGAAGACGCATCCTACCGTCGATAGATAAAGCTCGCGAATGGCAACCTTGTAGTCTTCATACCTGGACAGCGATTTACGCAGGGCATCGATCTCGGCTTTGTCGGGTTCGGCCGCCCGAGGCGTGGCGGCGTTCAGACACGCGCCAACGAGACCTGCCAAGGTGAGGATACCGACACGCCTGAGGTGAGTTGTTTTCATCATGCATTCCTCCCAGATTTTTTTCTTCTGGCCGTGCAGGACCGAGGCGGCAGTGATGCTGGACGCGCGGCCGTAATTGATCGCCTCATCCCGGTTGGGACTGCGTCGATGCTAATCCTTTCCGCTGATCGGGAGAATTAACCCTGACGACCTAGGCCCGAGAGAGCCGACGGTGCGGAGACGGACGGTCGGGCCCACTTTGGACCCCATGCACTAGCGCCGGCGCAGCAGGCTCCTCATCCGGTTGCGCAGCAGGCGCGCCATGTTGCGGGTTTCGCGGTAGAGGTGAAGCTGCGACGCCGCCTGGCGGGCGGGGCGGTCGGCGTCCGGCGTCAGCCCGATCACCAGCGTGCCCATCGGCTTGCGTTCGCTCCACAGCCGGCTCATCACCGGATGGTCGGGCACCGCGCAGGAATCGGTCATCATGATGTTGGGGTCGTCGAGATGCTGCCTGGTCACCTCGATCATCAGCAGCGTGCCCGGCGAATAGGCAGCGAGCGTCTCGTCATAGGCGGTCTTCCAGGTGTAGGCGACGCCGGCCTCGACGAAGACGACCAGGCAGGCGATGGTGCGGCCGTCGAGCGTCAGCGAATGGATGCGGCAAAGATCCTGTTCGGCCAGCCGGTGCACCGCTTCGCGGGCGAAGGCGGCGCGGTAGCGGTCGATGGCCATGGCGGTGCGCTCGCGGCCTTTCCAGCCGGCGGCCTCCAGTGTCAGGAAATTCTCGATGGCATGGCGGATCTCGTCCGGCCCGCGCGCCACGACATGCTCCAGCCGGCCGAGGTCGGCAAGGCGGCGCTTCAGGCGGCGGAACTCGCGATAATGGTGCGCGCGCAGCGAAGCTTTCAGATATTCCTCGCCATTGAGCTCGCTTTCGAGCACCGGGCGCTCGGCCTTGCCGGTGGTGACCAGCGTCAGGCCGCGCGTTTCGGCGACGCTGGCGAGCAGGCTCGCCACCGGGCCATCCAGCCTTATGTCGGGCAGCACGAAGACTTTCGGCAGTTTGAGATGCGGCCTGGACAGCATCGAGAAGAAATCCTCGATCACGCCGATCGGATCGTCGCGGTCGACCAGCGGCGTGCCGATCGGGCCGAACGGGCTCGACCAGGTGCGCATGACGGGAACTCCGAGCGGCACCGCCGGCCGCTCGACCGAGAACGGCACCAGCAGGCGCAGCCGGTTGCGATACTGGTCGCCGTCGCGGATGACGGCCAGCCGCACCTCACGGTCCTCGAGCCTGGGCATGGCCGGCGCCAGGAAGCGCGGATTGAAGAAGACGTTGGGCTCGATCGTGCGGGTACAGAGATAGTCGAGCTCCTCGACCAGGTCGAAGCCGGCGGAGGCCGGATAGATGGCAAGCTTGCGCTCGGGCCGGTTGTTGGCGAGGATCTCGACATGGGCGGGATCGGCTTCGCGGGCAAGCCCGGCAAGGCCGGACACCATGGCGCCGGCCGGGCCGCCGCTGGTTTCCTCGAGCAAGGGGACGGCAGCCATCAGGCGGCTCCTTTGGCGGGAACGAAAATGACCATGGCGATGCCGAGCTTGCGCCAGACCGTAAAGGACAGCGCGCCGGCCTCGAAGATCATGGCGAAGACGGTGGCCATCGCCGCGCCCCACAGGCCGAAGAGCGGGATCAGCACGACGCTAAGCGCGATGTTGAAGGCCAGCGTCATGGCATAGACGGCGGCACAGATATTCTGGTTGCCGCTCATGGTGAGCAGGCTTTCGCAAGGGCCGACGGCGGCCCGCGCGACGACGCCGAACACCAGCAGGAACAGCAGCGGATAACCGGCGGAAAATTCGGGGCCGAACAGGGTCAGCATCGGCTCGCCCAGGGCCAGCACCAGCAGCGCCATGACCAGCGACGGCCAGAAGGTCCACGACACGGTTTCGCGGGCAAAGGCGGCGAGCTTTTGCGGCTCGCCATGGGTGAACTGGGCATAGCGCTGGGCAACGCCGGCCTTGACGGCGAAATAGACGAAATGCACCAGTGCCAGCGTCTTGACCGTGGCGAAATAGACGGCGACGTCGTTGGGATCGAGATAGGCGCCGACCATCAGCACGTCGGCGTTGGTGAGCAGGAAGAAGAAGCTCTCGACCAGGAAGATCGGCAGCGAGACGATGAACCATTGGCCGAAATGCAATTTCATCGGTCCGGCCGGGATCCTTTTGTCGATGCGCGACGTCACGCCGATAAGCTGGCCGAGCGTGGTGGCATAGGTGGCGGTGATCGCGGCGAAGATCGCCGTTCTGGCGTCGGGCGCATAGCCCGCCAGGAGCATCAGCGCCATGAACGCCAGGATCAGCAGCGGCCGCACCAGGAATGTCGGCGACAGCGCAAACAGCGCCCAGGAATTGGCCCGCGCCAGCCCTTGCAGCAGGTCGGACATGGCGATCATCGGCAGGCAGATGATGCCGAGGATGAACGGCACGACATAGTAGTTTTCGATATAGGCCGACAGCAGCCAGACGCCGAGCGCGCCGAGGCCGGCGATCACGGTGGAGGCAATCAGCACGAACAGCCGGCTGGCCCGCACGATGCCGCGCAGTTCGGCCATCATGCCGCGCTCGCGATATTCGGGAATGAAGCGGATGATCGAGGTGTGGAAGCCGAGGCAGGCGAGATTGCCGACGATGACCATCGTCACCCACACGAGGACGAAAATGCCGTATTCGAACGAGCCCATCCAGCGCGCCATCAGGACCTGGCTGACGAAGGCGATGACGGCGCTGACGATGCGGACCGAAAAGGCGATCAGCGACATGCGGCCGGCCTCGCCGCGCGCGCCGGCGCTGAACAGGACGGCATCGATCAGGCCAAGCAGCGGCCTGATGCGCAGCGCAAGGCGCTGCGGCAGGAACCGCCCGGCTGTCGTCGCCGCGGAAAAGCGCACCCCGATCACACTCCGTTTTCCGCCAATTTACAGGGGTTGGGTGTAGCGGAGACACATTAAGAAACGGTTGGGTGGGGAGTTCCCTTCGCCCCGTCTCTATACGGGGAGAAGGTGCCGGCAGGCGGATGAGGGGCGGCGCTGGCTTTCGAAAATTTGCCTTGCCCTACCGTTGTTGCAGACGTTCTCAAAATAAAGCTTACTAACGAAGGTAGGGAGTCGCAAAGGTATAGACAAATTTTGCTTTAGGGGACAAAGTTCATTGCCCAATTTTGGATTGTGCGACGTTTTTCTGAAAAAATCAGTTGAGCTCATCCGCTTAGTTCACCCGACTGCCAGATGTCTAGATCGAACAACATTCGCGAAAAAATATTTGGCGGGGAAATGATTGAATTTACGCCGCAACTGCTCCACCTCCATACCCTAGAGTCTCTGTTGACAGATCTGGTTAGTGATCGGGCGGTTGCTATTGACGGTGACGTATTATTTGCGTTGGCCGATAACCGGGCACGCAGCGCTCTACAATGGTACCGGACGCGAGGCGCGGCAAATTGGATAGCCAACGTAAGTGCTGCGCACGCTGAACAATTGGTGGATGCAATTCTCGCTGAGCCGCCAGAAGTGGCGGCAATTCCGGCGCGCGCGGCTAATACCAACAATAGGCGTCTGACGTTGGTAAAGCTCGAAGCTCATAGGTTTGCGGGGCTTCACAAATTTGGAACTCCTGGCGCGCCTCCGCAAAACTATGTTCATGAATTTACAGCGCCGGTGACCCTGTTCGAGGGCCGCAACGGCTCCGGAAAGACCTCGCTAGCAAATGCCATTATTTGGGGTCTAACAGGTGAGATCCTTCGCCCACAGCGCGAGCCAGAAAGGGCGGATGTAGACTTCGATTGCTGGATAGCAAATGCAGATGGAGAGGACGGTGAAACGGCGCACCGGCTCTCCCCAGTTACCCCCATGCCAGATGTTTCTCAATTTCGGCCTGATCAGGGGTGGGTTCCAGCTGACACATGGGTTGAGTTGACCTTTGCTGACGAAGAAGGGGAAATATTGCCCCCTGTCCGCCGCATTCAGAGGCGAACCGCGCGAGGTGCCCTTGAGGAGATTCCGCCGGAGCTAGCTGGCCTCGCCATTGATCCGATAGCCGTGCGGATCGGGACAGTTATGCCAGGCCTTCTCCCACTCATCAAAGTTGGAAGTGAATCCGAACTAGGCCGGGCCGTCGCCGAGTTAACGGGCCTATCGGCGCTGGTAGACCTCGCCGGGCACGCTCTGCGCGCCAAGAACAAGATAAAGGAGTTTATTAAGGCCAAAACTAAGGAACTGGAGGGAATTGATCGGATTTACAGAACTGCGCGGGACGACTTTACTGCGGAGCTAAAGCCCTATCCGGCGCTCGTGCCGCCAAAGGCGATGCCGGAACCTTCTAGTGATGCGACTGCTGAAGAAACCCTTGACGAAATCACCGGGTATTTTGAAGCCACAAAGGCGACAGCCTATGAGTCCGTTCGCGATATCCTTGGTGAAGGGTTCGATCCCGTTGACCCCAAACGGAGCGCCGATCTTGAGACTTCGATTGCGCCCGCACTCAACGAAGTAGGTCAGCCCCAACGACTTCCCTCGATGGCAAGGTTGCGGGGTTTTCGCGAACTCTCGTCGGAGCAGCTAAGCACCGCCGAGACCAAAATTGCCGAGATAGTACGTGAGGCAAAGTTACTCGACGCTTTGGCGCGAGATCCATCGTCTGCGGCTCGTTCGCGCCTTTACGCTCATGTGGCTACTTGGATCGAAGAACATCCCGACGCTGTTCGCACTGAAGATCAGTGCGTTGTGTGTGGCGGCTCTCTGGTCGAAGCCCAGGACCCCGTCAGTGGCCGGCTTGTAAAGACGCATATTCACGAGGCTAGCCTGGACGCCTCGCTGATTGCCCAAACCCTAAATCGCTGGTCACAGATCGCTCTAGGTGAACTTAACAGCGTTCTACCCGAAGCATTGCAAGCTGAACTCAAACGCGATCTGCCGACTCATCCCATCGACCTCATACGCAAGGCTCTGGTCGATGAACTTTT
Source organism: Mesorhizobium sp. M1365 (assembly GCF_040317865.1). Taxonomy (NCBI): domain Bacteria; kingdom Pseudomonadati; phylum Pseudomonadota; class Alphaproteobacteria; order Hyphomicrobiales; family Phyllobacteriaceae; genus Mesorhizobium; species Mesorhizobium sp. M1365. The sequence continues at coordinate 45,560 of NZ_JAMYLG010000034.1, read as the reverse complement.
CGCTCTTGACGCGTTCGGAGGCGAATTGGTCGCTCTCAAAAGTGAGACGGCCAAAGCCTTTGACGAAGTCGTCAAACAGAGCCCCGACCTCCCTGCCGCTACCCCGATCTCGCTTCCTGCGACTTGTGCGGCCCTCACGGAGGGATTGAAGCGTCTCGACTTGGCATTGCGTTTTGCCCGATGGCGACAAGAAAACGAGGTCTTCGCACGTCAAGTCTTTGAAAACGTCGTTGGTCGTAGGCGCAAAACGGGTGAGCTTCCAGAAAAGGTCACACTCATGGGCAAGCTCTTAGAGCTTGATGTCACTGTGAAAGGCGCGGAGCCAATTACCAAGGCCCTAGCAAAGTGCACTCGTTTGAAAGATGAAATCAAACTTCGGCGTGCTGCCGAAAAACGGATCGCCGAGTACGAAACCGCGGGCACCGCGCTCGTAAATCTTTCAAAGTTAGGCGAGTTGGCGGATCGGCAAGTCGATCAACTGCGTAAGACCCTCCGCACCGAAGCAGCGCTATGGCGGTCGCGAATTTATGTCAGCACGTTCCCCAGCACCGCACACGAGTTGGTCGACGCTTCTATGGGACGGAAGGGCAAACTCGATCTTGTTGTTCGTGCAGGTGGTGTGTCTGCGCCTGCACAGCACGTGACAAATGCGTCGGCGCTGCGGGCTAGTTTGGTTGGTTTCTTCTTTGCCTTTTGGGAGCATGTGCTGAAAACCCGTGGGGGTCTTAAGACCCTTTTGCTCGATGATCCGCAGGAATTGCTCGATGATGAAAATCGGCAACAGCTAGCCAACTCCTTTGGAACCCTTATCGAGCTAGGCGCACAGCTAATTGTTACGTCTTACGATAGGCGCTTTGCCGGCGTGGTTGCCCGGCTGCCGGTTCGTCCCGCTGTGGAACACCTTGCCGTTCATCCGGCTACGCTGAACCAACCTGTAGTTAGAACAACACCCCATCAGGCAGAGATCGAGGCTCGCAAGGAATTGTATGATAGAGACCGAAATGCTGAAGAGCCTGCTCGATCTTATGCGGACGGTTGCAGAGTTTTCTTTGAAGCAGCGTTGGGTGATGTGTTCGATGATCCCGCTCATTTGGTTTGGGCAAAAGCAAATCCCGATCCAACATTGAGAACCTTTGCAGATCGCCTGCGATCTTGCATAAAAGCCGGTCCGCAAGGGATGTTTGCGATGCAGGTGTTTTCAGACTTCATCTCGCACCCAGCGTTGGCCGAAGGCTCGCTCGTGCTGCAATTGATGAACAAAGCGCATCATGGGAATCGTCAGGAAATTCGTCCGGGGGAGGTTGCGCAATGTGCCGATGATCTTGGGCAACTCGTTGTGCTTACCGGGCGAATGTACGAGGAATGCGATCGATGGAAGCGCCGCGCGGCCATTTCACCAACCCCCACTGGGGCAGTTGACGTGCCGCCGGCCTTAGATCCGATGACGCCGCCGTCACTTAACCTGATAGTCTACCCTGATCTTGCGGCATTTACCCAACACTCTCCCGCCATGGGTTCGCAAGAGGCCACAGAACCGTTCGATCCTAAGCTATTGGTTGGAAAGGCTGTATTCTATCTACGTCGCCATAATTTTGGCTTTGCGGCTCCCCAAGGATCTCTAGCAATTGTCGAAGCGCAGCCCGGTCCGGTCCTCGACCGCCGTCTCGTCATCGCGCGTCACGGTCAGTCGATCTTCGCGCGCCGGTTCCTTCGCTCGAAGGGCTCGGACTTTATTGGGTTAACAGCGGAAGTTCCGGATCCTAGCGCAAGAAGTCCTTACACAGTATTTTTTCCTGAAGCAGAAGTTTCCGTCCATCAGGTTGCGGGTGTTTTGTTCGATCACGACATCAAAGTAGATCAAGGGCAGGATGAGGCCGTTCTCGTTGATGCATCTAAAGTTCTGGCTCGCGTTGAGGTCGGGTTTCGCGTTGTAGATGAGAGCGCTGTGCCGCTTGCTCTTCCAAAGCAGATAGTGCTCGGAGGGCCTTCAATCAGTCTTGCCGAAATTGGGCACCATGAGGGAACGTTGGTTGCGCTGGCTCTCGATAGCGGAGCCGGTATATTCAAGCGGATAGGGTCCGCTCTCCCCGGAAATCTCGCTCATCTGCGTCAATTCGAGAGCATAGGCGGTCTTGGTTCATCGGAAGTCCTATCTGTAGGAAAGGCGCAACCTGGCGTCCCACAAGTGCAACACGTGCGCCGAATAATCGGTGTGATCTATAACGGTTGAAGCTGGTGCGTGAGATCCGCTTGGCCAAAAAACCCTCCGGCCAGCCGCCCCCCTCAGGTGGGGAGATTGGCCAACGCCGGTGCTGCCCGTCATCCGCCCGTCGGGCACCTTCTCCCCGTAGAACGGGGAGAAGGAAGAGCCCCGCCTACGTCCCCTTCATCGCATCACATGAAACATTCGGGTTCATGTCGGCGAAGGCGCCGGTCGGGTTGCCCTTCCAGGCCCAGACATGCAGCTCGTAGAACGGACCGAGGCCATAGCGATTGGGCGCGCTGTTGAAGTTGAACAGATGTCCATCGAGCGAGGCCGGGCCTTTCGAGGTGATGTATTCGACCGCGATCAGTTTTAGCGTGCCGTCGGCCATCGGCTCGTACATCACCGCTTCCGGCTTGGCGACATCGACAGCGTCGTCCTTGAGGTAGCCGGGATTGACGTAATGGATGCCCATGGCGCCGCCGGTGATGCCGCTGGCGCAGGGGATTGGCGCGTAGCCCTCAGCGGTCGCCGCCGCCACATTCTCGAAGCGGCTGTTGGCGGCGCGTACCTTGTCGGCCAGCGGATTGCCGTCCTTTGCCTGGGCAGCGGTGGCGGCGATCGACAGGATGGCCAGGGCGGCAAGGCGCCCGGTGCAAAGATTGATGTTCATGTTCTCTCCGGTTGTTTGAGGACGCGCACCGATCGGGTCTGCTCAACGCTGCGGCGTCCGTTGGAACTTTGCGAAACAGGTCGCTCGTCCTGTTTTCATGTCGGCCGCAATGATGCGGCCGGTTGCACGGCTTGTCTCAGCCCGTCCAAACGGCGCGGCGTACTAATAGTCCCACCAATAATATTCCCAGTATTCGCGCCGCTGCTCGCGTTCGGGCAGTCCGATGTCCTGCCTCAGATAATCGTCTTGCGGGGGCAGCCGGCGCCGCCTGCCCAGCAGACGCGAAGGCAGCGCCGCCGCGATCCGCCATAGACGGCCAAGCAGGGAACCGCCGGGGTTTCCCACGACAGGCGCCGGTTCGCCGACCGGCATGCCATCAGGCATGTCGCAATTGCCGCGAATGGCAGTTTGATACTCATCCTTTTGTCCGCCACTTGGGGTTTGCCTGCCATCAACGGTAAAAGTAGGGGTCAAGAACCCGCACCTCCGTGATCTTGTCGACAGGCAGCGAATTCTTCTGGGCGGTGCTGCGGATCGCCTCGGGCGAGGGCGCGTCGTAGATGCAGAAGCTGCGCTTCTTGTCCGGCGACACGTAGGACTGCAGCCAGGTAACGCCCTTTTCGGCATTGCGCATGACGACACCGCCCAGCGCGTCGGCGCCGGCTTCGTTCATCGGCACGTTGAGGCCGTCCGGGAATGTGCGTTCAATCAGATAGCGAGGCATGGAAGCCTTCCTTTCTCCAGTGGGTCACGCCCGGTTTGAGCGCGGCTCGACATTGATCACGCCCGGCAAGAGCGCACATCGGAGCCTTTCCCCATTTTTGGCGGGACGATTCCCTATGTTGGCAGCGTTATGAGCGGGGGATATGTTGGCGGGTCCATCGCGGGTCCGCCTTTTCGGCGAACTCGATCTGCGTGAGCGAATGATGCTTCTGGAACGGCAGAAACAGCTGGAGCGACTCGACGGGCTGCTGGCCGATGCCGGGCGCGGCCGTGGCTGCGTCGCGGTGCTTGCTGGCGAGGCCGGGGCCGGCAAGACCGCGCTTGTCGAGGCCTTCATCGACCGGACTGCGCAAGCCACGCGCATATTCCGCAGCGCCTGCGAGGATCTGTCGATACCCGATCCGCTCGGGCCGCTTTACGATCTGGCGCGGGACGCGCAATGGGCGCTGCCGCAGGCGATCGATCATCGGCAGGGACAGAGGCTGCCGCTGTTTTCGGATGCGCTCGACATCTTCGAGACAAAGGCGCAGCCGACCCTGCTGGTGATCGAGGACTTGCACTGGGCCGATGATGCGACGCTCGATTTCGTCCGCTTTCTCGGCCGGCGCATTGCCAACAGGCATCTCTTGCTGCTGCTGACGGCGCGCACCGATCGCAGCGAGGGACAGATGCGGGTGCGCCGCGCGCTCGGCGAGATACCGGCAGGCAGCGTCGCGCGCATCGACGTGCCGCTGCTCAGCGAGTCGGCGGTGCTGTCGCTGGCCGAGGCGGCGGGGCGTGATGGCGACGCCATCTACCGGGCGACGGCGGGCAACGCCTTTTTCGTCACCGAACTGTTGTGCAGCGGATGCGAGGAAAAAACGGCGCTGCCGGCAAGCGTGCGCGACGCGGTTCTGGCGCGGGCCGAGCGCCTGTCGGCCGGCGCCCGCGCGATGCTCGACGCGGTGTCGGTGTTTCCACGGCGGGCCGATGCCTGGGCGTTGCAGGGCCTGTGCAGCGTCGCCAGCGCCGGCCAGCTTGCCGAATGCGTCGCCAACGGCTTGCTGGAGGATCTGGGCGATGGCTATGCGTTCCGGCACGAGATCGCCCGCCGCGCCATCGAGGCCATGTTGACGACGAGCCACCGGCGGCAGTTCAACCAGCGCGCCCTGGCCGCCCTTCTCGAAAACAGTGAGGTTTCCACCGGCCGCCTGGTGCATCACGCGGTGGAGGCGCACAATCTGCAGGCAGTGCGCGAACTGGCCCCGGTTGCGGCGCGCGAGGCCTCCCGCGTCGGCGCCCATCGCGATGCGGCCGGCTTCTATGAAGCCGTGTTGCGGCAGGCCGACAGCCTGCCGGTGGAGGAGCGCACGGCGCTCCATGAGAAATATGCCTTCGAGTGCCACCTCATCGGCAAGATCGACGAGGCCATCGCCGCGCAGAACCAGGCGCGCCGGCTGCATCAGGCCCAGGGGAATACGGCGAAGGAAGGGGATTGCCTCAGATGGCTGTCGCGCTTTGCCTACCTGCTTGGCGACCGCATGGCTGCCGATGCCCTTGGCGAGCAGGCGGTTCAGCTGCTTGAGACCGCGCCGGCCGGGCCGGAGCTCGCCATGGCCTATTCCAACCTCTCGCAACTGGCGATGCTGGCCGAAAGGCTCGACGACACGCTGCGGCTCGGCAACAAGGCGATTGCGCTCGCCGAACAACTGAACCGGCCCGACATCGTCTGCCACGCGCTCAACAATGTCGGCAGCGCCGAGCAGTGGCTGGATCTGGCAAACGGACGGCTGCACCTTGCCCGCAGCCTGGAGATCGCGCTGGAGCAGAATTTTCAGGAACATGCGGCGCGCGCCTTCACCAACAGCGCCTGCAGCGAGATGAACCAGCTCGGCTTCGCTGAGGCGCGGTCGTTCCTCGATCGCGGCATCAACTATTGCGTCGAAAACGATCTCGTCACCTGGCGCGACTATATGCGCGGCGTGCTGGCCCAGTTGCTGCTGCGCCAGGGGCAATGGGAAGAGGCTGCCGGCGAGGCGCTCGAGGTGATCGCCAACGATCAGGCGACGATGCTGGTCCGCTATCCCGCCGTGGTCGCCCTGGCAAAGCTGCGGATACGGCGCGGCGACCCGTCCGCCGAGCCGCTTTTTGCCGAAATGACGCAGTTCCTGGATAAGGGATTGGAATTGCAGCGCCTGGCGCCCTATGCGGCGCTGGTGGCCGAACGGGCGTGGCTCGGCCAGGCTGACAAGGATGAGGCGCTCGGCCTGATCGCACTGGCTGAGAGCTTGTCGACGACGCGGGCGGGTTTCGGCGAGCTGGCGACGTGGCGGCAGAAGCTGGCGCCGGACATGGATCCAGGCGACACCATCGGCATGGCCGCGCCCTACCGGCTGCTGCTCGCCGGCGACTGGCAGGCGGCGGCAGAACTATGGGCCGAGATGAACGCGCCCTACGAACGCGGGCTGGCGTTGGCAGAGGGCGACGAGACCGCGCAGCGCCTGGCGCTGGAGATTTTCGAAAGCCTCGGCGCCAGGCCGGTCGCCGTTTACCTGCGCGATATCATGCGCCGCAACGGCGTCAACGGCATTGCAAGGGGGCCGCGCCGAACCACGCGCGCCAATCGCGCGGGCCTGACCCAGCGCCAGATGGAGGTGCTGCAACTGATCGAGCGCGGCTTTTCCAACAAGCGGATCGCCGAGCACCTGACCATCTCGCCGAAGACGGTCGATCACCACGTCTCGGCGGTTCTGGGCAAGCTGGACGCGGTTTCGCGGGGTGAGGCGACGGCCGCGGCGCGCGATTCGGGGTTGATTTGAGCCTGTCTTCTTCGGGTCGCGATCCTTCGCGCCCCCCTCTGGCCTGCCGGCCATCTCCCCCTCAGGTGGGGAGATTGGCTAATCGCAAACGCTGGCTCTGCCCTTCGGGCACCTACTCCCCGTGAACGGGGCGAAGGAAAGCAGTGCCTTACGCAAACGCCCCATGACAATGCTTGTATTTTTTCCCTGACCCGCACGGGCAAGCCTCGTTGCGGCCGACCTTGCCCCAGGTGGCCGGGTTCTTCGGGTCGCGGTCTTCGGGGGCGACGACGGCGTTGGTCTCCTGGCGGACCAGCACGGCCGTCTCGCCACCTTCGAAATCGTCCTCGCCGGTGAAGCCGTCGATGTGGCTGCCGAACATGTCGGGGGCCTCGGGCGGCGGCGCTTCCGCCGCCTGGCGGACCAGCTCGACGCGCATCAATTGCGCGGTGACGGCCTGGCGCAGATTGCCCAGCATCGCCTGGAACAGCTCGAACGCTTCGCCCTTGTACTCCTGCAGCGGATCGCGCTGCGCATAGCCGCGGAAGCCGACGACCGAGCGCAGATGGTCGAGATTGACGATGTGCTCGCGCCACAGATGATCGAGCGTCTGCAGCACCACGGAGCGTTCGACATAGGTCATCACGTCGGGACCGAAGCGCTCGGCGCGTTCCTTGGCGGCGGCCTCGGCTGCCTGGCTGACGCGCTCGCGGATGTCGTCCTCGGCGATGCCTTCTTCCTTGACCCAGTCCTCGACCGGCAGATCGAGATTGAGGAATTCGGCGATCTCGGCCTTGAGGCCGGCGACGTTCCACTGCTCGGCATAGGCGTTTTCGGGAATGTTCTTGGCGACGATCTCCTCGATGACGCCTTCGCGCATCTCTGTGATGGTCTCGGACAGGCCCTCGCCGTCCATCAGCTCGATGCGCTGCTCGAACACCACCTTGCGCTGGTCGTTCGAGACGTCATCGTATTTCAAGAGGTTCTTGCGGATGTCGAAGTTGCGCGCCTCGACCTTCTTCTGCGCCTTTTCCAGCGCCTTGTTGATCCACGGATGGATGATCGCCTCGTCTTCCTTGAGGCCGAGCTTCTGCAGCATGCCGTCCATGCGCTCGGAACCGAAGATGCGCATCAGGTCGTCCTGCAGCGACAGGAAGAATTTCGACCGGCCGGGATCGCCCTGGCGGCCCGAGCGGCCGCGCAACTGGTTGTCGATGCGGCGCGATTCATGGCGTTCGGTGGCGAGCACGTAGAGGCCGCCGGCGGCGAGCGCCTTTTCCTTCAGCCGGGCGATGTCGTCGCGGATTTCCTTTTCCCTGGCTTCGCGCTCGGGGCCGGCCGGCATGTCGCCAAGCTCCTCGGCAATGCGCATGTCGGCATTGCCGCCGAGCTGGATGTCGGTGCCGCGGCCGGCCATGTTGGTGGCGATGGTGATCGCGCCGGGCTTGCCGGCCTGGGCGACGATCGCCGCCTCGCGCTCGTGGTGGCGGGCGTTCAGCACCTCGAAATCCTTAAAACCTTCCTTGCGCAGGCGTTCGGCCAGCTGCTCGGACTTCTCGATGGAAGTCGTGCCGACCAGCGTCGGCTGGCCCTTGGCGCGGGCTTCCTTGATCTCCTTGACGATCGCCTTGTATTTCTCCTCGACCGTCCGGTAGACCTCGTCGTCTTCGTCAATGCGGATGACCGGCAGGTTGGTCGGGATCTCGGTGACGTCGAGATTGTAGATGTTGGCGAATTCCTCGGCCTCGGTCAGCGCCGTGCCGGTCATGCCGGCGAGCTTCTTGTAGAGGCGGAAATAGTTCTGGAAGGTGACCGAGGCGAGCGTCTGGTTCTCCGGCTGGATCGCCACATGCTCCTTGGCTTCGAGCGCCTGGTGGAGGCCCTCCGAATAACGGCGGCCGGGCATCATGCGGCCGGTGAACTCGTCGATGATGACGATCTCGCCGTTGCGCACGATATAGTCCTTGTCCCGCTGGAACAGCCGGTGCGCCTTCAGCGCGTTGTTGACGTGGTGGACGATGGCGACGTTCTCGACGTCGTAGAGCGACTCGCCCTTGAGCAGACCCGCATCGCGCAGCATGTTCTCCAGCTTCTCGGTGCCTTCCTCGGTGAAGATCGAGGTCTTCTGCTTCTCGTCGATCTCGTAGTCCTGCGGCTGCAGCTGGATGATGAAGGTGTCGATGGTGTTGTACATTTCCGAACGGTCCTCGAGCGGACCGGAAATGATCAGCGGCGTGCGCGCTTCGTCGACCAGGATGGAATCGACCTCGTCGACGATGGCGTAGCTGTGGCCGCGCTGCACCATCTGGGCGCGCTCGTATTTCATGTTGTCGCGCAGATAGTCGAAGCCGAGCTCGTTGTTGGTGGCGTAGGTGACATCGGCGGCGTAGGCGACGCGGCGCTCCTCGTCGGACAGGCCGTGGACGATGACGCCGACCTTGAGGCCGAGGAATTTGTAGACGCGGCCCATCCATTCGGAGTCGCGCGTGGCCAGGTAATCGTTGACGGTGACGACATGGACGCCGTTGCCGGCGAGCGCGTTGAGGTAGACCGGCAACGTCGCCACCAGCGTCTTGCCTTCGCCGGTGCGCATCTCGGCGATGCCGCCATTGTGCAGCACCATGCCGCCGATCAGCTGCACGTCGAACGGCCGCATGCCGAGCACGCGGCGGGCGGCCTCACGCACGGTGGCGAAGGCCGGCACCAGGAGGTCGTCGAGACTGGCGCCGTTGGCGATGTCCTGGCGGAATTTGTCCGTGCGGGCCTGAAGCTCGGCGTCGGAAAGCGCCCGCATCTCGTTTTCCATGGCATTGATCGCCTCGACGCGCGGCCGGGTCGATTTGACCCGACGATCGTTGGAGGAGCCGAAAACCTTACGGGCGAGACCGCCGAGACTGACCATCCAATGGCCCTTTCGATAGCATTCCAAGTCGTTGCGACAGGCGCCGGCTGGCCCCATCAACTCCACGTGAACGCGGACAAACGCAAAAAGCGCCCGGAAAACGGTTCTGGACGCAAAGTCGTTGGACAGATAAGAGGGGGCTCATTCGATGTCAACGCCGCGCTCGCCCTGTCGACCGCGCCAAATTCCGCCACAATCTTGCTGGTCTGGAAGCCATTCCGCTCTAGCTACCCCGCTTTGGAGATAATCGTAATGTCAGTATTGTTCCGCCGCGCGTCGCTCGCCAGCCTTGGTCTGGCATTCGGGCTATCGGCCCTCTCGCTGTCGCCGCTGATGGCACAGGAGGCCGCCCCTGCCCAGCCGGCAGCACCCGCTCCGGCGGCCAAGCCGGTCGATCCGAACGCCGTGGTCGCCACCATCAACGGCCAGACGCTGACCGAGGCAGACCTTGGGCTTGCCGAGGGCGAGCTGTCGCAGCAATTCGCGCAGCTTCCGCCCGAGCAGCGCCGCGCCGCGGCGCTGTCGGCGGCGATCGAAATCCGCGTGATGGCGGCCCAGGCGGTGACCACCGGCCTCGACAAGGATCCCGACTTCCAGCGCCGCATGGCCTTCCTGCAGCAGCGCGCGCTGCATGGCGAAATGGTCGAGAAGGGCGTCGTCGACAAGGTTACCGATGCCGAGGTCCGCGCCCGCTACGACCAGGAAATCGCCAACACGCCGCCCACCAATGAGGTGCACGCCCGTCACATCCTCGTGAAGACGAAGGAAGAGGCAGACGCCATCATCAAGCAGCTCGACGGCGGCGCCGACTTCCAGAAGCTTGCCAACGAGCACACCAGCGATCCGAGCGGCAAGACCAGCGGCGGCGATCTCGGCTGGTTCGGACCTGGCCAGATGGTGCCGGAATTCGACAAGGCCGTGTTTGCGCTGGCGGTCGGCAAATATACCGACCAGCCGGTGCAGTCGCAGTTCGGCTGGCATGTCATCAAGGTCGAGGACAAGCGCACCAAGCAGCCGCCGGCGTTCGACCAGGTCAAGGACCAGGCGCGCCAGGCGGTCATCCGCGACAAGTATTTCGCGCTGGTCAAGTCGCTGCGCGCCAACGCCAAGGTCGACATCCCCGATGCGAACCTGAAGAAGACGGTCGACGCACTGGAAAGCGCCAAATAGGGCTAGACTAGATTGAGCTACGACAGGGCGCGCTGCCGCCCTGTCGCTTCTATTTGGTAGGGCGAGCGATGATGCGTCGACGCCGCCGCCGGACCGCCGTGGCGTCGCCGGCATCGTCAGCGACTATGCCTTTCAAGACATAGCCGACCGCCCTGCGCAGCGTTGCTTCGTCCTCGTCCAGGCGGTTCGTCAGAAGATGCGTCCAGGCGAACGAGGCAATCAGGTCGGCGACGACAGTGGCATCGACGTCGGCTGCCACCTCTCCCCTTGCCTTGGCGCGTTCGACCATCTGGCCGGTGTGGACACGACGCCCTCTTGCGTATTCGGCGAGGGCGGCGGCGGCTTTTTCGTCCGACTGCGCCTCGGCAATCAGCGATCTGAACACGCTACCCGACGACGTGTCGCGCCAATGCGCGAACAAGCTCTTCAGGAAGCCGACGAGATCCTCCGCAAGGTTCCCGGTGTCGGGATTGTCGACGCGCTTTTGCCGTTGATAAACGTCGAGCAGCAGGGCGGCCTTGCTTGGCCACCAGCGATAGATCGTCGGTTTTCCGGCGCGTGCGCGGCGCGCCACCGCCTCGATCGAGAAGCCGGAATAGCCAGCTTCGACCAGTACCGCCTCGGCGGCATCGAGAATGGCATCGGCGCTTTCCGGGCTGCGCCGTGCGCCAGCCGACTTGCGCCCGGGATCGGTGATTTCGCCCATCTTTTCTTCCTTACCCGCGATTTCAGCAGCCATCATATACAACTCTTGACGAAACGGAACGATCCGTTTTATATGTAACGGAACGTTCCGTAACGATAAGGAGAGTTTGATGAACTCGACCGCCGTGACCCGCTTTTCGCGCCTGCGCTTCGCCCTGCTTGTGCTGCTCGGCGTGTATCCGCTGATCACTGCCATTCTGTATGTGGTTTTTCCGCTGACGCAGGAATGGCAAATCTGGCAGCGTACGCTGGTCATCGCGCCGCTGATGGTCTCGATCATGATCTGGGGACTGATTCCGGGCGTGCAGCGGGCGTTTCGCGGGTTCATCAACCCAGCGGTCCGCTGATGTTCATTCCAGCGCTTGCGACGTTTCCGACGCAACGCGCCACGCGCCATCGGCCAGCACGAGTTCCAGCGTCACCCGCGCCTTGCCGGTCAGGCGCTGCGCCGATTTGTCCTTCGGCACATAGTCGTAGCGCATGGCGAAAACCGCATCGGCACGGTCCTTGCCGTGCGGCGTCACCTCAAGGCTGCCGGGCTCGAGACCGAACGACCATGACGCCCATTGCGCGAACCAGTCGGTCTTGACCTTGACGATCGCCTCGCTGTCGTAGCGCGTGCCGTAGATGGTGGCCGACGCACCGTAAAGCCGCTTGACGGTTTCGCGCATTCTCCTGGCATCAGGCGCCAGATAGTTTTCGCGCAAGAATTTTTCGATGGCACCCTCGTCGCCGACGGAGCGTTCGAGCGCAGCCACCTGCGACGCGGGAGCCGGGCTGACGGCCGGTTTCGGTTGCTGGGCAGTGTCTCCGCCCGGAACGAATTCGAAACGCTCGAGCAGCGAACCCTGCTCCCAGGGACGCTGCGCCTCGCGCGTTGCCGAAACGACGTCGCGGCGCACCGCAATCATCATGTCGTTGATGCTCTGTCCGGGTTCCGCCATATGCCGCAAAAGTGCCGCCGCAAACGGCGAGTTGCGTCCCGTCCCGTCCATTGCGACGGCGCCGGGCGCAGTCGAGAAGGCGATGAATGAGCCGCGTGTCGACTCGAACTGGGCAAGACCGGCGAGAGCCGTCGCCGAGCGCGTCGTGGCGCTGCGGCTGAGACTTCGGGCAAACGGGTTGTTGCGGCAGGCATCGAGGAAGACCAGGCTGACCTTGGTCTGCTGCTCCATGATGTCGAGAACCTCGTCGATCGGCACCGCCTCGAGCTGCAGCTTGACCGGCATGTCCAGCCGGGCGTCGACCGGCACGATGAAGTTGCGCCCGTCGACCTGCAGGCCGTGGCCGGCATAGTAGAACAGCCCGGCACCGGCACCCTGCAGCGCATCGGAGAATTCGCCGATCTTGCGTTCGAGCTCGCGCTTGCCGAGATCGTTGCCTTCGATCACCTCGAAACCGATGGCGCGCAGCTTGTCGGCGATGTCGAGCGCATCGTTGACGGGATTGGCCAGCGTGCCGGCTTCGGCGTAGCTGCCGTTGCCGACCACAAGCGCCACGCGCCGCGCCGTCTGCGCATCGGCGCGCAGCAGCAGAAAGCCCAGAAACGCCAGTGCCAAGACCACAAGCCTGCCCATGGGGCAGGATCATAGCGCTATCGGTCGCAGCGACGCCAACAAATTTGCAACAGCCTGCTTGCTGCATGAGGCGGTGTCAGGCTTCCGGCACCCGTAACGGCTGTGAAACGCCTTGCGCCAGCGCGTGCTATCGGGCAAACCGGCGTTCCTTTCGCGATTTTTCCCGCCCGGGGTCTTCCATGTCCACACAGGTTTCGCCGCTCGCGCCGAAGAAATATCCCAAGATGCCGGTGATCGAGGGCGTGCGCATCGCCACCGCCGAGGCCGGCATAAAATACAAGAACCGCACCGACTTGCTGGCCATGGTGTTCGACGCCGGCACCACCGTCGCCGGCGTGTTCACCAGGTCGAAATGCCCTTCGGCGCCGGTCGATTTCTGCCGGCAGAACCTCGTGGCTGGCAAGGCACGCGTGCTGGTGGTCAATTCCGGCAATGCCAATGCCTTTACCGGCCAGAAGGGCCGCGCCTCGACGGCACTCACGGGCGAGGTGGCGGCGAAAGCGGCCGATTGCACAGCGGGCGAGGTATTCCTGGCCTCGACCGGCGTGATCGGCGAACCGCTCGACGCCGGCAAGTTCAGCCATCTGCTGGCCGGTCTGGTCAAGGACGGCAAGCCGGAATTGTGGACCGAAGCCGCCAAGGCGATCATGACCACCGACACCTATCCCAAACTGGCGACCGCGACGGTCAAGCTCGGCGATGCCGACGTCACCATCAACGGTATCGCCAAGGGGGCCGGGATGATCGCGCCCGACATGGCGACGATGCTTTCCTTCATCGCCACCGATGCGCCGATCGCAGCACCGGTGCTGCAGGACCTCCTGTCGCGCGGCACGGCCAAGACCTTCAACGCGGTTACCGTCGACAGCGACACCTCGACCAGCGACACGCTGCTGATGTTCGCCACGGGTGCTGCCGCCAGGCGCGGCGCGCCGGCAATTTCCGACCCCAAGGATGCGCGCCTCGGCGCGTTCCGCCGTGCCCTCGGCAAGGTGCTGAAATCGCTGGCACTACAGGTGGTGCGCGACGGCGAGGGCGCCCGCAAGCAGGTCGAGGTCACCGTCACCGGAGCCAAATCGGCCCGCTCGGCCAAGCGCATCGCGCTGTCGATCGCCAATTCGCCGCTGGTCAAGACGGCAGTCGCCGGCGAGGACGCCAATTGGGGCCGCGTCGTCATGGCTGTCGGCAAGGCCGGCGAACCGGCCGACCGCGACCTTCTGTCGATCTGGTTCGGCGACAACCGCCTGGCCTATCAGGGCGAGCGCGACGCCGCCTATTCCGAGGAGGCGACTTCGGCGTATATGAAGCGCGACGAGATCCGCATCCGCGCCGACATCGGCATCGGCCGCGGCAAGGCGACGGTGTGGACCTGCGATCTCACCAAGGAATATGTCGCCATAAACGGCGATTATCGGAGCTGATGGCGTTGGCTTCCAGACATCCGGCAAGCGTGTTGGCGATCGTGCGCCGCTATGAGGCGGCCGGCTTTCGCGCCTGGCCGGCGGCCGCCGTCCATTATGACGGCACCTGGGTGGTTCGGCTGACGGCCGGCCACCCGGCCAAGCGGCTGAACTCGGTCAATCCGCTCGATCCGGGCGACATCCAGCACATTGCCGAGCGCATCGGTCGCGCCAGCCGCCGCTTCGACGCGTATGGCAGGCCGCTGACCTTTCGCATCTCACCGCTGTCGGGGCCTGATCTTTCGAAGTACCTCGACAGCGAAGGCTGGAGTACGTTCGCGGAGTCGCTGGTCATGCGGCTGCCGCTGGCGGACGCCGCGCTCGACGATGCCATGGACCAGATTCCGTTGAAGGACATCAGCCGTTTCATCGGCGCGGCGCTCAAGGTGAGCGGCTCGGATGTGTCGCTGCGTCCGGGCCTGTCGGAGATCATCGGCGCCATCCAGCCGGAGGCCGGGCTGTTTGCGCTGGAGGCCGGCAGCGAACCGCTGGCAACGTTGATCTGCGTGCATGACGGCGACCTTGCCGGCCTGTTCGAGATCGCCACTGACAGGTCGGTGCGCAACCAGGGCCATGGCCGCCATCTCATCCGGTCGGCGCTGAAATGGGCGCGGCTGCGCGGGGCGCGGGAAGCCTGGCTGCAGGTCGAGGCGGACAACACGCCGGCGCTGGCGCTCTACCGTTCGCTCGGATTCGACGAAGTCTATCGCTATCGCTATCGCCGGCCACCCGGCGCATGAGCGGCTTGGATACGATCGGCAAACGCCTGCTCCTGGTCGCGGCCTGCGCGCTGGTCGATGCCGACGGGCGCGTGCTTTTGGCGCAGCGGCCCGAAGGCAAGCAACTCGCCGGCCTGTGGGAGTTTCCGGGCGGCAAGGTCGAGCCCGGTGAGACGCCGGAACAATGCCTGATCCGCGAATTGTACGAGGAGATCGGCATCGAAACCGACATCCCTTGCCTGGCGCCACTCACCTTCGCCAGCCATTCCTACGATGATTTTCACCTGCTGATGCCGCTGTTCGTCTGCCGTCGGTTCCGCGGCATTGCCCAGCCGAAGGAAGGCCAGGTGCTGAAATGGGTGCGGCCGCGCCAGATGCGCGATTTTCCAATGCCGCCGGCCGATGCCCCGCTGATCCAGTTCCTCATCGATCTGCTGTAGCGGCCGACCTGCCGTAAATCGGGCAGCGCCGCAACGCGCCGGCAGCAGCGTTAATGAAAGATTTATCTGACCGTGAAAAATTGACGCTAGGCGGTTTCGCCGATTCCACCGCTGGGGAGCGATTTGCATGAGCCTTGAAAAGGACTGGGACTCGCCTTGGCCCGACCGCCTTCCTGGCGCCGCCAATGCCGGCATGGGAATATTGCGCATCGCTCTCTTGTTCGGCTCGGCCGCGGTGGCTCTGGCCTTGATCGCGACGCCCTACCTCGACAGCCGGACCCGCTCGCAGTTTGCCCGCGACGGGCTGGATACGATGAGCACCGGCTCGATCGGCCAGCGCGACAGCTATACGCTACGCAAGAGCGTGCTGCAGCCGCTGCCCAGTTCGGTCTGCGTTATACGGGCCGATGGCAGAAGCAGCGGCGACTGCTGATTCCTCAACAGATCTCCAGGATTCGGCTGTTTCCTAGGGCCAAAGCCCAATCAGCCCCTTGAAGGGAGGGCGCTTTCCTGATTCACCAGCGGGTGTGGATCAGGAGGAGCAGTATGGCTTTGTTTTGGCTATCGGACGAAGCATGGGCAACGATCGAGCCGCACTTGCCCAAGAACCAGCCTGGTGCGCGTCGCGTGGACGATTGTCGGGTGATTTCGGGTATCCTGCACGTGCTGAAGGTGGGTTGCCGCTGGTGTGATTGTCCTGCCGATTATGGTCCCTCGACCACGGTTTACAATCGCTTCAACCGCTGGTCGCGACGAGGCTTCTGGCTGAAGATGCTTGATGCGCTGGTTCAGGCCGGCGCAGTGACGAAAAGCACCGCGATCGACAGCACCTACGTCAAAGCCCAGCGGGCGGCATTCGGCGCAAAAGGGGGCGCCAAGCGCAGGCCATCAGCCGTTCGCGCGGCGGTTGGACAACTAAGGTCCATGCACTCACAGACGTCGTCGGCCGCCCCTACGCGTTGATGTTGACGGCAGGAAACGTCAGCGACGTGAAGGCAGCGCCAGCCCTACTCGAACGCGCTGGCCCGATGCGCTACCTATTGGGCGACAAGGGCCACGATGCGGATCGACTGCGCCGTTCACTGCGCGAGGGAAAGACTACGCCGGTAATCCCGGGACGGCGCAATCGAAAGAGAGCAATCCGTTACGACCAAGAGCGATACCGTGGACGACACTTGATCGAGAACGCCTTCTGCCGCCTAAAGGATTTCCGCCGCATCGCCACCCGCTACGACAAACTCGCCACCAACTTCCTGTCTGGGGTGGCATTGGCTACCATGATCTCGTTCTGGCTTTGAGAGGCGACGAAATGCTCAATCCGGCGATGAACAACACAAAATGGGATGAGCTTCGGCTAGAAATGTACGCGCTCACGCCGCCACCATCTTGGAGCACGCTTTCCACAAACGGCTACCACTCACAGCCCGACCGCGAGTGGTTCTACCACTTCAGCGAGGGCGGATACGAATCCATCCTTCACTTAGACATTCAGGTCGAAACGCCCGCCCAGCGAGAACTTGTCCGCTCGGCTCTCAAGAAGGTGCATGTGCCCGGCGAGGAAATGCCTGACGGCTTTCGCGTGTTCGGTTATCTTCAGGATGGTCAGGCCGCCGAGTTTATATGAGGTCTTCGTTGCTGACCTGATCGAGTCTGGACCCTAGAATGCAGCTGGTTCCTAGAATGCAGCTGGTTCACCGCGCGTTAAGCCTGTCGCATTAACCTTTCTTAACGGGTCGGCGCTAGGTTCGGGCAAGAGGGATAGGCGCCCATGAAAATGTTGCTGCAACGATTTTTAGAAGACGAGAGGGGTGCGACGGCTATCGAATATGGTTTGATCGTCGCCGTTCTGTCGCTTGCCATTGTCGCTGGTATTGGCCAGGCTGCCGGCGCCATCCAGTGGTTGTTCAGCGACAACAGCAGCAAGCTTGCCAACGCTTTTGCACAGTGACCTGCTTAGCTTTTGCGTGGGATACGCTTAGCTTTTGCGCAAGGATGCGCTCAGGGGCCGCCGGGGTTTTCCAGGATTGTCTTCAGCGATATTTTTGCGGAGCCCGGCTTCAGCGGCTTTTGCTGAGAGGCATCGGGCGCCCAGCCTGACATCCAGACCACCGAGAAACTCGCCCTGACGCGGCCATCGGCATCCGAAAACCGCTCCGCATAGATTTCGGCGGCGCGCGCGAACAGCGCTCGCGTGCCCGGCCGCCTGCTGCGGTCGACAAGCGCGCTGGTCTCGCCCATGGCGCGCAGATCGGCGACCAGGCCAAATAGCGAATCGTAGCGCACCGTGATCGTCTCGACGTCGGCAACTGGCAGTGCCAGGCCGGCGCGCTGCAGCAGCGCGCCGGCGTCGCGGACGTCGGTGAACGGGATCACACGCGGGCTGGCGCCGCCATAGAGTTCGGTCTCGGCGGCAAGCAGGCTTTCGCGCAGTTCGGAGAGCGTGCCTGTGCCGGCGAAGGCGCCAAGGAAAAGCCCGTCCGGCTTCAGCGCCCGGCGGACCTGCACCAGCATGCCGGGAATGTCGTTCATCGCCTGCAGCGACAGCAGCGAGACTGCGAGGTCGAGGCTTTCCGGCTCGAATGGCACGGTTTCCAACGGCGCCAACAGTCCTGGCTGGCCACCCAGGAAAGCGGCGTCGGCCTCGACGCGCACGTTTTCCGTCACCTTGCCGCTTTCGGCGAGCACCTCTGCTGCTGCCGGCGTCTGGCAAAACAATGAGGCCGCCTTGCCGAACCTGCGTTCGACGGCGCCGAGCCGGTCGGCAAGATCCTCGGCCGCACGCCGCATGAGGAAATCCGCGCTGGCGATGGGGCGGGCCAGTGCCCGGCGCTTGCGCGCCAGCCAGAGCGAGGTGTCAATTACAGGCTGCAATGGGCAGGTCCTTGTGCTTCGCTCTCTGATATAGTGATGCGGAGGACCAACCACGTGGCCGATCCCATGCCAGAGATCAAGCGTATTGCGATCAAGAGCATTGCCCGCAAGGCATTGGGCTGGCCAGCGCGCCTCTTGTTCCCGCCCGTCTGTGCCGGCTGCCGCCGCCATGTCTCGCAGCCCGGCGTGTTGTGCGGCGCCTGCTGGCCGAAACTCAGGCTGCTGGAACGGCCGTGGTGCCCGGTGATGGGCACGCCGTTCACCCACAATATGGGTGAGGGTTTCCTGTCGGCGGAGGCGATAGCCGACCCGCCGCCGTTCGAGCGCGCGCGGGCGGCGGTCGCCTATTCCGGCGTTGCCCGCCAGATGGTGCAAGGGCTGAAATACCAGGACCGCACCGATCTGGCGCCGTGGATGGCGCGCTGGATGCTTCGCGCCGGTGCCGAGCTCATCGCCGAGGCCGATGTGGTCGTGCCGGTGCCGCTGCACTGGCGGCGTTTCTTCAGGCGGCAGTTCAACCAGTCGGCGGAACTGGCGCGGGCGGTGGCGCAACTCGGCGAGCGGCCTTTCGCGCCATCAGCCATCAGGCGCGTCAAACTCACGCGCCAGCAGGTCGGGCTGGAGCGGCGGGAACGCGAGGAAAATGTTCGCGCCGCATTCAAAGTGCCTGATGAGGCGGAGATCGAAATCACCGGCCGCCGGGTGCTGCTGATCGACGACGTCTACACCACCGGCGCCACCGTCCGCGCGGTCGCCAAGGCGTTGAAGAAGGGCGGCGCCGGCGCGGTCGACGTACTGACCTTTGCGCGTGTGCTGCCGGGGGACTTTCGGGCCGACGAATCGGCGCCTATATAGCCTAGGAACGAGGCAGGATTGCTGACCGATGGTCGATGTGACGATCTACACGCGGATGATGTGCGGCTATTGCACCGCGGCCAAGCGGCTGCTCGATAGGAAGGGTGTGACCTACACCGAGCACGACGCCTCCTTCTCGCCGGAGCTGCGCCGGGAGATGATCTCCCGCGCTCACGGCCGTTCCACCTTTCCGCAGATATTCATCGGCGACACGCATGTCGGCGGCTCTGACGATCTCCACGAATTGGAGGCGGAAGGACGGCTGGACACATTGCTCGCCAACGGCTCGGCCAGATAAGGACATGACTATGGGTGGTTTCAAGGCGGCGGCGATCCAGATGCGTTCGGTAACCAGCCCGGAGCGCAATGCGGTCGATCTGGAACGGCTGGTGCGCGAGGCGGCAGGCCTTGGCGCGACCTATATCCAGACGCCGGAAATGACCGGCGCGCTGATCCGCGACAGCCAGGCACGGGCCGCTTCCTTCACCTCCGAGGACAAGGACATCGTCGTCTCGACGTCGCGGCGGCTGGCCAAGGAGCTCGGCATTTTCCTGCATATCGGCTCGACCGCCATTCTGCGCGCCGACGGCAAGCTTGCCAACCGCGCCCTTCTGTTCGGGCCGGACGGCGCCACGATTGCCACCTACGACAAGATCCACATGTTCGACGTCGATCTCGACAATGGCGAGAGCTGGCGCGAATCCGCCGCCTATGAGCCTGGCACCGAGGCCGTCGTCGCCGAAGTCAATGGCGCGAAGGTCGGCTTTGCCGTCTGCTACGATCTGCGCTTTCCGCAGCTGTTCCGTGCCGAGGCGCTGGCCGGCGCCGATCTGCTTTCGGTGCCCGCCGCCTTCACCCGCCAGACCGGCGAAGCGCATTGGCACGTGCTGCTCAGGGCGCGCGCCATCGAGAACGGCGCCTATGTGGTTGCCGCCGCGCAAGGCGGCGTGCACGAGGACGGCCGCGAAACCTATGGCCATTCGCTGATCGTCGATCCCTGGGGCCGCATCGTCGCCGAAGCTGCGCATGACGAGCCGGCGGTGATCGTCGCCGAGATCGACCCGGCGCAGTCAGTCGCTGCGCGCAAAAAGATACCGAATCTCAAAAACGCACGCGATTTTGCCGTAAACGCCGGTTCGGCGGAGGCAATTCCGCTCAGGGGTGCCGCCTCTTGATCCGCTTTTCCCTGATCTGCGAGCACGAGCACGAGTTCGAGGCCTGGTTCCGCAGCAACGACGATTTCGACACCCAGAAGAGGCGCGGTTTCGTCGATTGCCCGGCCTGCGGCTCGCACAAGGTCGACAAGGCGCTGATGGCGCCTGCCGTCTCGACCGGGCGCAAGCGCGAAAGCATCGCGCTGGCCATGGGCGAGGCGCAGAAGCAGGCGCTGGCGCAGCTCAAGGCCCTGGCCGACAAGGTGCGCGAGAATGCCGACTATGTCGGCGACAAATTTGCCGAGGAAGCGCGCAAGATCCATTTCGGCGAAAGCGATCCGCGCGGCATCTATGGCGAGGCGACGCTGGACGAGGCCAAGAGCCTCGCCGAAGACGGCGTCGAGTTCATGCCTATTCCAAGCTTCCCCGACGACCGCAACTGAGGAAAGTCTTGCCCCATCCGGAGAAGACTGAAAAGCGGCGTGGTTCAGAGGTAGTGATCCGTGTTTTCAGCTGGTTGGCTATAAAGTCGATCGATAAGAGGACGATCGATGGGTTGCCAGTTTTCTATAATGGCGAGAGCGGTGGGAAAGATGCAGATAAGGTTGCCGCCGCGCTGCGGTTGATTCAAGAATTTGACCCTATTCGATACAGCCGTCTGGTCCGCGATCTCAAACGGATCTGGATTACAATCAATCTAGGTGCCGCTGCGCAATTTGTGAAATCGACTTCGACTTGCGAGCTTGATCGGCGATTTGTTCTAGGCGAGCACACGCTGACCGACCAGATCGCCAGCGCGATAGTGCATGAGGCGACGCATGCGCGTCTCCATCAGCGAGGCATTGGCTATGAGGAGGAATTGCGCCACCGGGTGGAGTGGGTTTGCATGAGACGTGAACTGGCTTTTGCGGCGAAACTGCCGGACGGGGCGAGTATTCGTCAATGGGTCGAAGCTCGACAAACGGAACCCTCGGATTTTTCCAATGTAGCGATGAATGGTCGGCAAATTGATAGCGCGCGTGATGCCTTGCTCCATCTCAATGCTCCAGGTTGGCTGGCAGACTTGATCGTCTTTTTCGCCCGGCGGCGATATCAGAGGCGTATCAGGCGACAAGAAGCTGAAGCGCATTTCGACAAGCGAAAATGATGCTCCGTTTCGCTTGTGGGGATTCGCTTCCGCCCAGAGCGGCGATGCCGCCGCCCCTCGCACAAGCGTCCGCAGTTTCAGGCCGAGCAGCAAGGATGGGGCTCGCGGGCAATCGTTTCGCTGCTTCTTTCATGCCCACTGCCTGACGGGCTTGCTTCACTTGACGGAGTTGCTTCCGCATAGGCTGCAAACTGGCGTTCAAGCGCCTTGACTGCACTGCTGCGCCAGCCCTCCGCCAGGGATTCCGACATGGGATCGGGGAAGATTTCCTCTTCGCCGTTCTCCACGCCGTCCAGGATCGCCCGCGCGACAGACTCCGGAGAGGCTTTCGCGATGTCCAGGCCCCGTGTCATGTCCGTGTCCACCGGGCCGGGAAGGACCCTGTGGACGCTGACACCCCGTCCGGCCAAAAGGGTGCGCAACGACTGCGACAGCGAGAACGAGGCCGCCTTCGAGACCGAGTAGGCCGGACTGAACGGCACGGCGGCAATCGAGGCCAGCGACAGAATGTTGACGATGGCTCCCCGCGACCGGGCGAGCAACGGCAGCAGAGCCTGGGTAACGTCGTACGAGCCGAAGAGGTTTACGGCGAGCTGTTGTTCGAGCACACGACGGTCGCTGAGGTCATCGATGGGCGATACGCCGGCGTTGTTGATGAGGATATCGAGAGCATCGATCTTCTCGACGGCCTCCCGGATCTGCGCAGCGTTGGTCACATCCATGGTCAGGGACGTCACACGCCGGTCCGGATGAGCCATCGGTTGGCGGGTTGCGGCATAGACGCGCTTTACGCCTCTGCTCAGGGCTTCCTCGACCAGTGCCCGACCGATGCCCCGATTCGCTCCAGTCACCAGGATGGTTGTACCTTCGATCTTCATTGCGTCTCTCCTAATGCTTATCGTTGTGTTCGAGTGTTGGCGCGCCGCAACTCAGGTTGGCTACAGTCGCCGTTGTCGATACGACTGGTTGGTGAGATGGACTTAGCGCCGGGCATCGAAGCCATGGGAGTGACAAGTGTGACGGGATTCCGATGGACTCGCTGATCACGGCCGCGGCGCATGCGCTTGCGACGGGCGATCCGCTCGGCGCCTTGAAGCGGGTTGCGCTGCGCGACGATGCGCCGGCGCTGGCGTTGCGCGGTATCGCGATGGCGCAGCTTGGCGACCTGGTTCGGGCGAAGGTTCTTCTCAAGAGGGCGGCGCGCGCATTCAGCCCGAGGGAGGCCGTGGCCCGCGCGCGGTGTATCGTCGCCGAGGCCGAGATCGCGCTCGTCTCGCGCGACCTTACCTGGCCGGCCAAGGCACTCGACGCCGCACGGGCGACGCTCGAAAAGCATGGCGACCGCGTCAACGCCGCGCATGCGCGCAACCTCGACGTTCGGCGCCTGCTGCTGATCGGCCATCTCGACGAAGCCGAGCGCAGGCTGGACGGCTTCGATCCGTCGCCGCTGCCGCCGGCATCGCGGGCCGCCCACGAGCTGGCTGTCGCCGGCATCGCCATCCGCCGCTTGCGGACCGGTCCTGCGCGCGCCGCGCTCGGGCTGGCGGCGCGGGCGGCGCGGGCGGCGGGCATCCCCGCGCTGATCGCGGAGGTGGAGAGCGCATCGCTGGTGCTGGACACGCCGGCCGCGCGCCTTGTCGCGCGTGGCGGGGAACGGCCCCTCCTGCTCGATGAAGTCGAAGCGCTCCTGGCGTCGGGGGCGCTCGTGGTGGATGCATGCCGCAATGTCGTGCGTGTCGCAGACACCGTCGTCTCGCTGGCGACCCGCCCGGTGCTGTTCGCGCTGGCCCGCGCGCTGGCCGAAGCCTGGCCGGGGGACGTGGCAAGAGCGACGCTCATTGCGCGCGCTTTCCGCGGAAAGGACGCGGACGAATCACATCGCGCACGATTGCGCGTCGAAGTCGGGCGGCTTCGCGCGGAGCTTCGGAGCTTGGCGGATGTGAGCGCGACGAAGCGGGGCTTTGCGCTGGCCCCGCGCCGCGCAGGTGAGGTCGTCGTGCTGGCGCCACCCGTCGAAGAAGAGCATGCCGCCGTGCTCGCCTTCCTCGCGGACGGCGAGTCTTGGTCGAGTTCGGCCCTGGCGATTGCGCTTGGAGCCAGTTCGCGTACCGTGCAGCGAGCGCTCGAGCAGCTCGCCCAGGCCGGCAAGGTGCAGTCGTTCGGCCGCGGACGGGCGCGTCGCTGGATGACCCCGCCGCTGACGGGTTTCCCGACAATCTTGTTACTCCCCGGCCCACTGCCGGGCTACTAGGATGGAATTATGGAACGATCCGCAGCCGAAATCCTTCGAGAATATGGACCCTTTCCGGGTGTCGACCACGTGGACGGCGTTACCTTCGACGGTGAGCATGTCTGGTTTGCCTCAGGCGACAGATTGAACGCCTTCGATCCGGCGAGCGGCAAAGTGGTGCGCTCGATCGACGTCGCGGCACACGCCGGAACGGCCTTCGACGGCCAGCACCTCTATCAGATCGCCGAGGATCGCATCCAGAAGATCGATCCGAAGAATGGCCAGGTGCTGGCGACGATCCCGGCGCCCG
This sequence comes from Mesorhizobium sp. M1365, assembly GCF_040317865.1. NCBI lineage: Bacteria > Pseudomonadati > Pseudomonadota > Alphaproteobacteria > Hyphomicrobiales > Phyllobacteriaceae > Mesorhizobium > Mesorhizobium sp. M1365. The sequence goes on along the minus strand of NZ_JAMYLG010000034.1, from coordinate 21,644 downwards.
GCAATGGCGGTGATTCCGGGCTCGCCTGGGCCGAAGGAACACTCTGGGTCGGGCAGCATCGGGGCCGAAAGATTCATCAGGTCGATCCCGAGACAGGGGCAATTCTTCGCACCATCGTTTCCAACCGCGTCGTCACCGGCGTCAGCTGGGTCGACGGCGAGCTGTGGCATGGCACCTGGGAGGGTGAGGAGAGCGATGTCAGACGGATCGATCCTGAAACGGGAAAGGTCCTTGAGAAGCTCGATATGCCGCCGGGAACAGGCGTGTCGGGGCTCGAATCCGATGGCGGCGACCAGTTTTTCTGTGGCGGCGGAAACAGCGGCAAGATCAGAGCTGTTCGCCGGCCCAAACGAGGCTCGGCGACCAGGATCTGAGTTTTTGCCGTCCGTAGCCGTTTGACCATTCGAGCTAACTGGTTTTTGCGGTTTTTAGCCCGGTGGTCCGAACCAGGTGTTCATCGCGTCTTGAAGACCATCCTGCGTCCTGTCGCCTACCCAAGCAACATATCCGTCGGGTCGGATTAAAACTGCGGTTGGAGCGGAGACCAAACCTAGCGCAGGCAACTCCCATGGATCGTCGCATTTGGCGTAAACCAACTTAATGCGGTCTGACCACGGCTTGATGTCGAGGCTGCCCGGCGCGTCGAGATTCAAGAGCACTGGCCGCGCATTTTGGAGGAGCGCAAATACGCGCATGGGACCATCAGGCGTGGCCAGGTCGAGGTCGGGCATGCGGCGGCCGACCAGCGGATGCGCCTGGCCGAGGTCGTAATGGATACCAAGTCCGGACATCTCGGCAGCGATCCGTTTGCGAGGCTCCTCCATCCTAAGGAGCTCTGATACGATTTCACGCAAGGCTTCAGTGCGATCATCAGTACGTTGCAATGCGACCTGTGCCATTGTCGTACGCAACACGCGGGCCGCAACCGGATGCCGCTCGATGTGATAAGTGTCGAGCAAGCGTTCAGGCGATGTTCCTTTCACCACTTGGGCCAACTTCCAACCGAGGTTCACCGCATCCTGCACACCGATATTGAGGCCTTGTCCGCCCACCGGGGAATGCACATGGGCGGCATCGCCCGCTAGGAGAACCCGGCCCTTGCGGTAAGCCGCCGCCTGCCGCGACATGTCCGTGAACCTGGAAATCCAGGTTGGGCTATGGATTCCGTAATCTGTTCCGCATGCGGCGACGAGCGCTTCGCGGAGATCGCGCAGCGTGGGTTCGGTCGTGGCGCCGACATTCTTTTCAGTGACCATGACGCCTATGGGACCTTTACCGGCAAAGACGACCTTGCCGTCACGAATTTCGTACTCTTCCCTGCCGAAGGCATGGATGCCAAGTGCGGTGCGATGAATGCCCAGTGGCGGCTCCTCCGCCATCTCGGCCTCGGCGAGGATGCTGCTGGTCGTCGCATCCCATCCTCGAAACTCAATGCCAGCAGCTTTGCGGACCAGACTGCGGCCTCCATCACACCCGACGAGATAGCTTGCCCGCAGCGACGCACCATCGGACAGTTCGATGGTGACGCCGGCGTCGTCCTGCACGAAACACATCAATTCACGGGCGCGATAGATCGGCACTGCCAGCTCGCTGACCCATCCAGCGAGAATGCGCTCAATGTGTTTCTGTCTCAGCGCCAGCCCGTAGTTGTGGCGGGTCGGAAAATCGCTGATGTCTAAACGCATCGCCGCGAATCCCGTGACTTGGGCTATTTGTCCTTCGGCGAGGAACCGGTCCGCGATGCCGCGCTGATCGAAAACTTCGAGAGTGCGTGAACTCAGACCTCCAGCACGCGAACCGGCAAGCTCCTGGTTCGGGCGGCGTTCGACAATGGCTACGTCGATGCCTGCCAACGCCAACTCGCCTGCCAGGGTCAGGCCCGTCGGACCTCCTCCGGCAATCACGACTGCATGTTCTGTCATCGGCAAACTCCCCTGGCAGTTACGACTCCCAATCAATGATCGCAGAGTCCCAGTGGTTGCCGTTTGGGTTAGTTCAGGCTCGCTATCAATTTTTCGAGCAGGCGTGCGAGCATGATCTGCTCCGGGCGTGCTAACCCAGAAAGTATCTGGTGCTCGTTGGCGACGTGAGCGGTAACCGCCTCGTCAATCAACGCCAGACCCTTTTTAGTCAGTTGCACGACAATGCCGCGGCGATCGTCGGGGTGCGGCCCGCGCTTGATCAGACCGGATTTCTCGAGCCGATCGAGGCGATTGGTCATCGCGCCCGACGTTACCATCGTCGCCTCGTAGAGAGCCGTCGGCGTCAGCGCGTATGGCGGCCCGGAACGACGCAGCGTCGCCAGCACATCGAATTCTCCGGATTGCAGCCCGTAACTTGCAAACAGCGGCGCCAGCCGCTCTCGTGCGATCAGCGAGGCGGCCTCGTTCAACCGTCCGAGCACGGCCATCGGCGAGACATCGAGATCCGGCCGTTCCTTTTTCCATTGCCCGATCGCTTTTGCTGCGCGATCCATGTCTCTCACCGTTATGTATCTTGACGTGAAGAATCTTTACCTTATCTTACCTCAGCTTGCGATATTGGCCAAGTGCCGCGAACGGGCGACGGGACGGTGCGATGAAATTTCTCTGGGACTCGGCGCTTGGCCTTCTGGTCGTCACCGGTGGACTGCTCGGCCTGACGCTGCCGTTCGGCAAGATCGCGACGGCGGCCGGCGTGGCCGCCATGGTCTGGGCCTTCGTCATCTCGCTTGGTGCCGGCGGCGTGCTTTTGTGCGCATTGCTGCTCAACGGGAAGCGCATGCGGCTTACGCCGCACAGGCTGCGCTATTTCTTCGTCACCGCGGCCGTCTCATATGCAATCCCCAATCTGCTGATGTTTTCAGCCATTCCGCATCTGGGCGCCGGCTACAGCGGCATCATGTTCACGCTGTCGCCGGTCGTCACGCTGGTGTTCTCGATGCTGCTCGGCGTCAGGCGCCCGACCATGCTGGGCATCGTCGGCATAGTCGTCGGTTTCGTCGGCGCAGTCATGGTGGCGGTGACGCGCGGCGAAGCGGGCCAGCCGGCCGAATTTTTCTGGGTTGCGATGGGCCTGCTCATCCCGGTCAGCCTCGCCGCCGGCAACATTTACCGCACCGTCGACTGGCCCGAAGGCACCGGCCCGATCGAGCTCGCCGTCGGCAGCCATCTGGCAGCAGCCTTGATGCTGGTTGCCGGCATTCTGGTCCTGCTTGGCGGCAATGCATTCGGCTCGCTCGGCGGCGTGCCGCTGGTCGCTGCGGCACAGGTGGCATCAGCCTCGGCGATGTTTGCCTTCTTCTTCCGCCTGCAAGCGGTCGGCGGCCCGGTCTATCTCAGCCAGATCGGCTATGTCGCGGCGGCGGTCGGGCTGTTTGCCGGGACCCTCTTCCTCGGCGAGCGCTATCAACTGCTGACCTGGGCCGGTGCCGTCATCATCACCGCCGGCGTGTTCATCACCACCAAAGCGCAAAGCCAGAGGCCATAGAGGCCAGAAGGCGTAAGCTTCAGACGGATGCCTTCTCCGCCAGCACCATGTAGTTGACGTCCATGTCCTTCGAGCGCTGCCAGCGGTCGGCGAGCGGGTTGTAGGTGACGCCGGTGCGGTCGATGACGGTCAGGCCGGCGCCGGCAAGCGCCTTTTCCAGTTCCTCGGGGCGCACCAGCTTGCCGAACTGGTGGGTGCCGCGTGGCAGCCAACGCAGCACATATTCGGCGCCGATGATGGCCAGCCCCAGGGCCTTCAGCGTGCGGTTGATGGTGGCGACGAACATGATGCCGCCGGGCTTTACCATCTCGCCGCATTTGGCCAGGAACAGATCGACATCGGCGACATGCTCGACCACTTCCATGTTGAGGATGACGTCGAATTTTTCGCCGGCATCGGCAAGGTCTTCCGCGGTCGTGGCGCGATAATCCACGCTCACGCCGACTTCCGCCGCATGCAGCTTGGCCACTTCGATGTTGGTGGCGGAGGCATCGGCGCCGACCACTTCGGCGCCAAGCCGCGCCATCGGCTCGCACAAGAGCCCGCCGCCGCAGCCGATGTCAAGGAAGCGCAGGCCTTCGAACGGCCGTGCCGCACGCGGATCGCGGCCGAAGCGGGCCGCCACCTGGTCGCGGATATAGGCAAGCCGGATCGGGTTGAACTTGTGCAACGGGCGGAACTTGCCGTTCGGGTTCCACCATTCGGCGGCAAGGGCGGAAAAGCGTTCCACCTCTCCGGCATCGATCGTCGATCGTCGGGGCTCAGGCATGGCGTGGTCTCCTCGGACGCTAGGAAGTCGGGCGCGAGGCTGCGAATGTCAAGGCGCGAAATTCACCGCCGGCGGTGCGATGCGCGCGATGCCTTCCGGCGCCGCCTTTTGCCGGCTGCATTTGTGTCAGCACGTGTCAGTTGATGGTGTGCCGGAAGGAAACGCCTAGGCTTTGGCGGACGAAGCAGAGACATCGGGTTCGGAGGAGTGCGCAATGATGCGAGCGGTTGCTTCCATTCTTTGGCGCCGGCTTGACCAGGAAGGCCACGACGCTTGCCTTCTGTCGGAAGCGAGTTCCGGGTGGAACCTCAGGGGACACGCGCTTTTCGTCCAGGACGGCGAGCCGTGCAGCATCGCCTACGAGGCGGACTGCGACGCCGATTGGCATACACGATCGGCGCGCGCCGACGGCTTTTTCGGCACGCAACAGCTGCATTACAGGATCGACCGGCTGACCGAGCGCCAATGGACGCTGAACGGCGAGCATCAAGCGGAAGTCGACGGTCTCATCGATGTCGATCTCGGCTTCACGCCCGCCACAAACCTTTTGGCGCTTCGCCGCTTTGCCCTCGATGTCGGTATGGCGACGCCCGCGCCGGCAGCCTATCTGACATTTCCCGAACTCAGGCTCGTTCGCCTCGAGCAAACCTATCAGCGCGTCGATGCTGCACATTACGCCTATGCCGCCCCGATGTTCGGCTACCACGAGACACTGGAGGTCTCGCCGCTCGGTTTCGTCCTCGACTATCCGCGCCTGTGGCAGGCCATCGTGCGGACGGGCTGAACCGCCCGCGTTGGGAGTGCAGCTGGCCGGTGTGGCTTAACGGCAAATTTACGATATTGGCGGTTTCTTAACGTTGGGTCAGTGTTTGGCATTTAGATTGCTGTCCGAGTAGGGGCAGCCCGGTGCGCATAAGAACCCAGATAGTCGCGACATTGTTCAGCGCCGTGGCCTTGATCGGCCTGGTCGGCGGCGTTGCGATCGTCTCGCAGATATCGCTGACCAAATCCGTGGCGCTGGCCGAGGCGACAAGCGTCGCACGGCAGCTGGCCGAAACTATTGCCTTCAGGGCGTCGGACGCGCCGCGTTCATTATTCGAGAGACCCGATGGGCTCCGCGAATTCGTGACTTTGCAGCACGGCCGCTCGAAACGCGATCTCGTCATCGTAGACAAAAACAAGGTTATTTTCGCCGACGTTCCGGGAGAAGAGCAAAATATCGGCACGACGTTCGACTACGATCCCGGCAATGAAATCGCCCGGACGATTGACGACGGCGTGCCGCGCAACTTCGTCGAGGCCAGTGCCGACGTGGCCGATCCGATTGACCTGGTTGCGGTGCCGATCGAGGATGCACCCGGCAAGATCGTCGGCGCCGTCCTGTTCGAGTATACGCCGCTGCTGCGTGCCGCGCAGCAGCGCACGAACGATATGCTGTGGCTTGTGGGCCTGTGTACCGCGGCAGCCGTGCTGATCGCGGCGGCCTCCGCCTTCCTGTTGTTGCGAGGCTTCAGTAAAGGCCTTGCTGGTCTCAACCGCGGCATCGAATCGCTGGCGCGCGGCGACGCCGGGGCCCGTATCGGCCGCACCTCCGATGACGAGTTCGGACAGTTGGCGCAAGGGTTCGACACTATGGCCTCCGAAATCGAAGCCTCGCGCGCTCAACTTGTCGATCAGAAGGCCTACATCGAAGACATCGTCCAGACCGTTGCCGAAGGCATCGCCGTCATCGACGGCAAGGGTCAGGTCGTGTCCGTCAATCCGGCGGCAGCCGAGATCATCGGGCGGCGCAGCGACAAGGTCGTGGGGCAGGACTGGCAGTCGGCCCTGGATATCAGGGGGCCGTCGGGAGACAAGCCCGCGTCGGGAACATCTCCGGTCGAACTGGCCATGACCACCGGCCGCCGCCACCAGAATGAGGTGAGGCTGGCAAAGCCGGATGGGACCTCCTTGCCCGTGGTCGTCAGCTGCAATCCGCTCAACCGCGCCGATGGCGGCATCGTGCTGACGCTCAGCGACATCAGCGACCTGCGCAGTGCCGAGCGGGCGGTGCACGATCGTGCCGAAGAACTGGCGAGGCTCAATCGTGAACTGAAAGAGACATCGGAGGCCACGACCCGCCTGGTCAAGCTCGGCGAACTGCTTCAGGCCTGCGTCACTTTTCACGAGGCATTTTCCGTCGTCGGCTCCGCCATGCCTGATTTCTTCGGCGGATTGAGCGGAACCGTTCATCTGACCAGTGCGTCGCGCAACCTGGTGGAGGAGATGGCGCATTGGGGCACCATCCGGTCGAGCGTCGGCCAGTTCGGACCGGAAGATTGTTGGGCGCTGCGGCGCGGCCAGGAGCACGTCGCCGGTCCAGGCATGCTGACGCCGCGCTGCAACCACATCACCGAAAATGGCGGCCGCGGTTATGTCTGTATGCCTCTAGCAGCGCAGGGAGAGACACTTGGCATCCTGCATCTGTGCGAGCCGAATGCCGTTGACAAGCCGGAGTGGCTTGCCGAACGGCAGCAGATACTGCGTGGCGTCGTCGATACGCTGGCGTTGGCGCTTGCCAATCTGCGCCTGCGCGAGACGTTGCGGCAGCAGTCGATCCGGGATCCCAACACCGGGCTCTACAATCGCCGCTACCTTGAGGAGACCAGCAGCCGCGAGCTCAGGCGCCTGGAACGTGCCGAGCAGCCGCTGACGTTGATCATGCTCGACGTCGATCATTTCAAGCAGTTCAACGATACGTTCGGCCATGAAGCTGGGGATCTCGTCCTCAAGCAGGTGGCCGCCACGCTGGTCGACCATGTCAGGGAAAGCGACGTGGTTTCGCGCTACGGCGGCGAGGAATTTGCCTTGATGATGCCCGGAACGTCACTGGCCGATGGCGCCGATCGCGCCGAAGCTCTGCGAAAGGCGATCAAGCAGCTGCATGTCACGCATCGCGGCCGCACGCTCGGCACCATCACCGCGTCGTTCGGGGTCGCCGCCTTCCCGGAGCTCGGCGCCTCATGGGCGGAGATCGTCAATGCCGCGGATCGCGCTTTGTATCAGGCAAAGGCTGAGGGCCGTGACCGCGTCATCGCCGGAGCGGGTCTCGCCCGTGTCGAGCAGCAAAAGCCAAAACTCACCAAGAGCGTGGCTTGAAATCTGGTTGATGGACGGGGCAAGGCGACGGAATCCTCACCGCCTTGCGAAACCGCTATCATTTGGCTAAGGAGGCCGCGCATTGAGCGCCCGGCCACAGCTTGGCGCATTTTTCCGCTTTTCGGCCTCCGGTCCGGCATCCAGTCAAAGGCATTTCGCTTCTATGGCGCGCATCGTGATGAAATTCGGCGGAACCTCCGTCGCCGACATCGCCCGCATCCGCAATGTGGCGCGTCATGTCAAACGCGAGGTCGACGCCGGCCATGAGGTCGCCGTCGTGGTCTCGGCGATGTCCGGCAAGACCAACGAGCTCGTGCAATGGACGCGCGAGGCCTCGCCGATGCACGATGCGCGTGAATATGACGCCGTGGTCGCGTCCGGCGAGCAGGTCACTGCCGGCTTGCTGGCGATCGCGCTGCAGAATATCGGCGTGCATGCCCGCTCCTGGCAAGGCTGGCAGATCCCGATCAAGACCGACAACGCGCATGGCGCGGCGCGCATTCTCGATATCGACGGCGGATTCCTGATCAAGCGCTTCGGCGAAGGCCAGGTGGCGGTGGTCGCCGGTTTCCAAGGCATCGGGCCGGACAACCGGATCGCAACGCTCGGCCGCGGCGGTTCCGATACCAGCGCTGTCGCCATCGCGGCAGCGGTCAAGGCCGACCGCTGCGATATCTACACCGATGTCGACGGGGTCTACACGACCGATCCGCGCATCGAGCCGAAGGCGCGGCGGCTGGCCAAGATTTCGTTCGAGGAAATGCTCGAAATGGCCTCGCTCGGCGCCAAGGTCCTGCAGGTGCGCTCGGTCGAGCTTGCCATGGTGCACAGGGTGCGTACTTTCGTGCGGTCGTCCTTCGACGATCCCGACGCACCAGGAATGGGGGATTTGCTTAATCCGCCGGGAACGCTTATTTGCGACGAGGAAGAGATCGTGGAACAGCAGGTCGTCACCGGAATTGCCTACGCCAAGGACGAGGCGCAGATTTCGTTGCGCCGCGTCGGCGATCGGCCGGGCGTCGCCGCCGGCATTTTCGGGCCGCTGGCCGAGGCCAACATCAATGTCGACATGATCGTCCAGAATATCTCTGAGGACGGCAAGTTCACTGACATGACCTTCACCGTGCCATCCGGCGACGTCGACAAGGCGCTCGCCGTGCTCGAGCGGCTGAAGGCGACGATCGGCTACGACGTGGTGCAGTCGGAAGCCGGCATGTCGAAGGTCTCGGTCATCGGCATCGGCATGCGCAGCCATGCCGGCGTCGCCGCTACCGCCTTCAAGGCGCTTGCCGACCGCGCGATTAACATCCGCGCCATCACGACGTCCGAAATCAAGATTTCGATCCTGATCGACGGTCCCTATACGGAACTAGCAGTTCGCACTTTGCATTCCGTGTACGGTCTGGATAAGCAGTAGCGGACTGCAACGGCCCGAAAATCGGAATCGATTTTCGGAAGGCAGGATGCAGCGGATCGAAAATCTTGGAGCGGTCTTTATGCGTCCAATTGGACGATGGCGCTCTAATTGAGTTGTTGCGTTTGTGCCGCTGTGCAGGGCAACCTGCACCGGTTGAAATGCTATTGGAGGAAGAAGCCGCGATGCGTGATTCGGCCAGTGGCCCGCGCGTTTTGCTGAAACGGCTCCGCGAGCTCATGCAAGAGCCGCTGGAGCCGCAGGAGCGGCTTGACCGAATCGTGCGCGACATCGCCTCCAACATGGTTGCCGAGGTCTGCTCGCTCTATGTGCTGCGCGCCGATTCGGTGCTCGAACTCTACGCCACCGAAGGCCTGAACCCGAACGCCGTCCACCTGGCGCAGCTCAGGCTGGGCCAAGGTCTGGTCGGCACGATCGCGGCCTCGGCGCGGCCGCTCAACCTCTCCAATGCGCAGGAGCATCCTGCCTTCGCCTACCTGCCGGAGACAGGGGAAGAGATATACAATTCCTTCCTCGGCGTGCCGGTGCTGCGGGCAGGGCGGACACTCGGCGTCCTGGTCGTGCAGAACAAGACCATGCGCCATTATCGCGACGACGAGGTCGAGGCGCTGGAAACAACGGCGATGGTGATCGCCGAGATGATCGCCACCGGCGATCTGGAGCGGCTGACAAGGCCCGGCCTCGAGCTCGATCTGCGCCGCCCGGTAAGCTTTACCGGCCTGTCCTTCAACGAAGGCGTCGGTCTCGGCCATGTGGTGCTGCACGAGCCGCGCATCGTCGTCACCAATCTTTTCAACGAGGACAGCGAGGAAGAGGTCAGGCGGCTCGACGCGTCGCTCGGCTCGCTCAGGCTCTCCATCGACGACATGCTGGAGCGCCGCGACGTCGCCTTCGAGGGCGAGCATCGCCAGGTGCTCGAAGCCTATCGCATGTTCGCCAACGATCGCGGCTGGGTGCGCCGGCTCGAGGAGGCGATCCGCAACGGCCTGACGGCCGAAGCGGCGGTCGAAAAGGTGCAGAGCGACATGCGTGCCCGCATGCTGCACATGACCGATCCGTATCTGCGCGAACGGATGAGCGATTTCGACGATCTCGCCAATCGGCTGCTGCGGCAGCTGATGGGGCGCGGACCGGAGGACGTCGCGGCCTCGCTGCCCAAGGACGCCATCATCGTCGCCCGCTCGATGGGTGCTGCGGAGCTGCTCGATTATCCCAGGGACAAGCTGCGCGGGCTGGTGCTGGAGGACGGCGCCGCGACCAGCCATGTCGTCATTGTGGCGCGGGCCATGGGCATACCGGTCGCCGGCCAGATGAAGGGCGCCGTTTCCATGGCGGAAAACGGCGATGCCATCATCGTTGACGGCGAGGAAGGCGCTATCCATCTGCGCCCGCAGCCCGACCTCGAGGCGGCCTATGCCGAGAAAGTGCGCTTCAGGGCGCGGCGGCAGGAGGTCTACCGCGAACTGCGCAAGAAGCCGTCGGTGACCAAGGACGGGGTCCAGGTCGATCTTCTGATGAATGCCGGGCTGGCGGTCGATCTGCCGCAACTGGCCGAAGCGGGTGCGGCCGGCATCGGCCTGTTCCGCACAGAGCTGCAATTCATGGTCGCTTCGACCTTTCCGCGCGCCGAAGCCCAAGAGCGGCTCTATCGTGACGTGCTCGAGGCGGCGCGCGACAAGCCGGTGACGTTCCGCACCATCGATATCGGCGGCGACAAGGTGCTGCCCTATTTCAAGGGCTCGATCCAGGAGGAAAATCCGGCGCTCGGCTGGCGGGCCATCCGCCTGACGCTCGACCGGCCTGGATTGCTGCGCACCCAGATCCGCGCGCTGCTCAAGGCGTGCGGCGGGCGCGAACTGAAGCTGATGCTGCCAATGGTGACGGAACTCGGCGAGATCGCGCAGGCGCGCGAGATCATCGATCGCGAGGTGCGGCATCTGTCGCGCTTTGCCCATCATTTGCCGACCAGCCTGAAGCTTGGGGCGATGCTGGAGGTGCCGTCGTTGCTGTTCCAGCTCGACGAACTGATGAAGGCGGTCGATTTCGTCTCGGTCGGCTCGAACGACCTGTTCCAGTTCGTCATGGCGGTGGATCGCGGCAACACCCAATTGTCCGACCGCTTCGACCCGCTCTCGACGCCGTTCCTGCGCGTCCTGAAGCAGATTGCCGACGCCGGGGCGCGCAACCAGACGCCGGTGACCTTGTGCGGCGAACTTGCCGGCAAGCCGATCTCGGCGATGGCGCTGATCGGCCTTGGCTATCGCTCGATCTCGATGTCTCCGGCATCGATCGGCCCGGTCAAGGCGATGCTGACGGAACTGCCGCTCAGCGAACTGGAAGCGTTCTTCGACGATAATCTGATGGCGCCGGCGCATGGCCTGCCGATGCGGGCGCTGCTGCAAGCCTTTGCCGACGACCGCTCTATACCGCTATAGACTTCGCCATGATCAACCTGCCCCGCGACCGTATGGATCAAGTCGTCAAGCGTTTCGACATGCTCGAAGCGCAGATGTCGGCCGGGCCAGCGCCGGACGCCTATGTCAGGATGGCCTCCGAATATGCCGATATCCAGGAGATGGTGGCAAAGATCAGGGCACTGCGCGCCGCGGAGCACGAACAGGGCGATCTGGAGGCGATGCTCGCCGACAAGGGCACCGACGCCGAGATGCGCGCCTTGGCCGAGGCCGACCTGCCGGAGGTCAAGCATCGCATCGAGGCGCTGCAGAAGGACATCCAGATACTGCTGTTGCCCAAGGATGCCGCCGACGACAAGAACGCCATCCTCGAGATCCGCGCCGGCACCGGCGGCGACGAGGCGGCGCTTTTCGCCGGCGACCTGTTTCGCATGTACGAGCGCTATGCCGCGGCGCATGGCTGGCGTTTCGAGACGGTGTCGGCCAGCGAGGGTGAGGTCGGCGGCTACAAGGAAATCATCGCCACCGTTTCGGGCAAGGGCGTCTTTGCCCATCTGAAGTTCGAATCCGGCGTGCACCGGGTGCAGCGCGTGCCGACGACCGAGGCGGGCGGACGCATTCATACCTCGGCGGCGACGGTCGCGGTGCTGCCGGAAGCCGAAGAAGTCGACATCGACATCAGGGCCGAAGACATCCGCATCGACACGATGCGCGCCTCGGGTTCCGGCGGCCAGCACGTCAACACCACCGATTCGGCCGTGCGCATCACCCATCTTCCGACCGGCATCATGGTGGTGCAGGCGGAAAAGTCGCAGCACCAGAACCGGGCGAAGGCCATGCAGATCCTGCGCGCCAGGCTCTACGACCTCGAGCGCAGCAAGGCGGACGAGGAACGTTCCGAATCGCGCAAGTCGCAGGTCGGCTCGGGCGACCGCTCGGAACGCATCCGCACCTATAATTTTCCGCAGGGTCGCGTCACCGATCATCGTATCAACCTGACGCTCTATAAGCTCGACCGGGTGATGATGGGCGAACTCGACGAGATCATCGACGCGCTGATCGCCGATCACCAGTCGAAGCTGCTCGCCGATATCGGCATCGATGGCTGACAGCCTGCCCGCCACGCTGGCGCCGCTGCTGCGGGAAGCGCGAAACCGGCTCACCGCAGCCGGGATCGCGGATCCGGCGCTCGATGCCAGGCTGATCGTCGAGCATTTTTCCGGCACCAGTCGCACGCAGGCCATCGCCGATCCCGGGCGCGCTGTCGATACGGACGTGACGGCGGTAATCGAAGCCGCCTTGCGGCGGCGCATCGCTGGCGAGCCGGTACACCGAATCCTTGGCTACCGCGAATTCTACGGCTTGCGCCTTTCGCTTTCGCCGCAAACGCTGGAGCCGCGGCCGGATACCGAAACGCTGGTCGAGGCTATACTGCCCTTCGTCAAGGCAGTGGCGGCACGCGAGGGCTGCTGCCGCATCCTCGATCTAGGGACCGGTACCGGTGCCATCGCGCTGGCGCTGCTCAGCGCCGTTCCGGCCGCGACCGCCACCGGCGTTGACATTTCGCAGGAGGCGCTGGCCACAGCCATGCGTAATGCCGGGGAATTGGGGCTCGCCGGCCGGTTCACGCCGCTCAAATCCGACTGGTTTGAAAAAGTTTCTGGCCGGTACCATGTAATTGTCGCAAACCCTCCCTATATACCCTCAGACGACATTGGAAATCTGCAGGACGAGGTCCGCGGTTTCGATCCACGCCAGGCCCTCGATGGCGGTGTGGACGGTCTGAGCCCCTACAGGAAGATCGCCGCGGGAGCGGCAGCGTATTTGGAAGTCCAAGGCAGGATTGCGGTCGAGATCGGCCATACGCAGCACCAACAGGTTACGGAGATATTCTCCGCGGCCGGGTACCGTTCGGTCGGGGTGTTTCGTGATCTCGGCGGAAACGACAGAGTTCTTGTGTTCGAACGGTGAAAGCCGTGATGCAGTGCGAAAAAAGCGCTTGGCAATACCGGGGAATGCGGCTAGGGTCGCCTTAACCGGATGAGACGAAGCAGGCAGTGCTCTTAGCGATTCGGTTTTCCTTGGAAATAGCTGCCTTCTTGCGCAAACGACGCCCAAGCTTCGTGCGGGAATCGTCCGGCAAGTGAAGTAACCGGAACAGGATGGCACGTGGCGCCAACGCAATTGATGCGGGCGAACGCCGGTGAAGGAACGAAACGGCTGGCCGCATGAGCGCCTCCGTTCGTGAAGAGTTTTTCGAAAATTTCAAAGTGAAGAGAGTCTAATGAGGCCACAACAGCAAAACAGGCGCATGCGCGGTCGCAACAACAATGGCGGCGGCGGCAACAACAATAACAACAACAACCGTAAGGGGCCTAATCCCCTGACGCGCAACTACGAGAGCAACGGCCCGGACGTGAAGATCCGCGGATCGGCTCAGCAGATTGCCGAGAAGTACGCAACCCTTGCCCGTGACGCGCAAAGCTCCGGCGACCGGGTGATGGCGGAAAACTATCTCCAGCATGCAGAGCACTATAACCGCATCATCGCAGCCGCTCAGGCGCAGATGCCGATCCAGAACGCGCAGCAGAATCGCGATGATTTCGACGATGACGGCGACGAGGATCGCGACGAGTTCGACAATGCCGGCAACAACAATGCCAACGAGACGTCGGGTTCGGCGGCCAATCACGGTGCCGGCCCGCAGCCGGTCATCGATGGCACGCCGGCCGAGCTGGCTCTGAACCAGGAAAACAGCCGCGACAATCGGGGCGGCCGCGACAACCGTGAAGGCCGCGACAACAATGGCGGACGCCACCGCGACCGTCGCCCCAATGGCGGTTACGGCCAGAACGGCCAGCGCGGCGAGTATGGCGCGCGCGGCGAGCAGGGTGGCCAGCGCGCCGAACAGCCACGGCGCGACGAGACGCCGGCGCAGGCGGAGCCCGTGCCGGCCGCTGGGCCGGTCTTTGTGAGCGAGCCCGCACCGCAATTCGACAACCTTTCGCCGGCGGGTCTCGCCGCCCAGGCCGAGCTCAACGAAGCCGCGGCCGAAAACAGCCCGGCCCGCCGCCCCAGGCGTCCGCGTCGCCCGCGCCTCGATGTCGAACAGGCAAATGGCGGCAACGACAACGCCGGCCCTGACAGTGCCGAGACTGGCAGTGCCGAGACAAGCAGTGCCGAGACAAGCAATGCCGAGACTGGCAATACCGACGCTGGCAATGTCGATGCAGCGCCGGCTGAAGGCCCCGACGGTCAAGCTGTGATCGCAGACGTCGAGAATTGATCGGAAAAACGTTCAGTCGATCTTAGCGCATCCTTTACCCCAGGCGGCGGAGAGAAATCTCCGCCGTTTTTGCTTTGCGCGCTCGGAATATTATGCATTCGCCAGTGTCGAGGCGTCTTGAGGGTCCGTGGTTTGCGTCCCATATCTTGCGTGAACAGGATCCGGCTCGAACGGGCGGGTCCGTCACCGCAATCTGATCCGGTGCCGCGAAGCGGGCCGGTGACGGAAGGAGACAGGCATGAATCTTGAAAAATATTCCGAGCGCGTGCGCGGCTTTATCCAGTCCGCACAAACCATGGCGCTTTCCCGCAATCACCAGCAATTCACCCCCGAGCATATCCTCAAGGTCCTTGTCGATGACGACGAGGGCCTGGCTGCGTCGCTGATCGAGCGCGCCGGCGGCAATGTCCGTGACGTCAAGCTCGGCGTCGAAACGGCACTGGAGGCAATGCCCAAGGTCGAGGGCGGCAATGGCCAGCTCTATCTGGCGCAGCCGCTGGCAAAGGTGTTTTCGACCGCCGAGGAACTGGCCAAGAAGGCCAGTGACAGCTTCGTTACCGTCGAACGGCTATTGCAGGCGCTGGCCATGGAAAAATCGGCCAAGACCGCCGACATCCTGTCCAAGGCGGGTGTCACGCCGCAGGCGCTGAACCAGGTCATCAACGACGTACGCAAAGGTCGCACTGCCGATTCGGCGAGCGCCGAGCAGGGCTACGACGCGCTGAAGAAATACGCGCGCGACCTGACGGCGGACGCCCGCGCGGGCAAGCTCGATCCGGTCATCGGCCGCGACGACGAAATCCGCCGCACCATCCAGGTGCTGTCGCGCCGCACCAAGAACAACCCAGTGCTGATCGGCGAACCCGGCGTCGGCAAGACGGCGATCGCCGAAGGGCTGGCGCTGCGCATCGTCAATGGCGATGTGCCGGAATCGCTCAAGGACAAGCAGCTGATGGCCCTCGACATGGGGTCGCTGATCGCCGGCGCCAAATACCGCGGCGAGTTCGAGGAGCGGCTGAAGGCGGTGCTTTCCGAAGTCACGTCTGCCGCCGGCGGCATCATTCTGTTCATCGACGAGATGCACACGCTTGTCGGTGCCGGCAAGGCGGATGGCGCCATGGACGCGTCGAATCTGCTGAAGCCGGCGCTCGCCCGCGGCGAACTGCATTGTGTCGGCGCAACCACGCTCGACGAATACCGCAAGCATGTCGAGAAGGATGCGGCCCTTGCCCGCCGCTTCCAGCCGGTCTTCGTCAATGAGCCGACGGTCGAAGACACTGTCTCGATCCTGCGCGGCCTGAAAGAGAAATACGAGCAGCACCACAAGGTGCGCATCTCGGATTCGGCACTGGTCGCGGCCGCAACCCTGTCCAACCGCTACATCGCTGACCGCTTCCTGCCGGACAAAGCGATCGACCTGGTCGACGAGGCCGCGTCGCGGCTCCGCATGCAGGTCGATTCGAAGCCCGAGGCGCTGGACGAGATCGACCGCCGCATCATGCAGCTCAAGATCGAGCGCGAGGCGCTGAAGGTCGAGAAGGACGATGCCTCGAAGGACCGGCTCGCGCGGCTCGAGAAGGAACTCTCGAACCTCGAGGAGGAATCGACCGAGCTGACCTCGAAATGGCAGGCCGAGAAGCAGAAGCTCGGGCTTGCCGCCGACCTCAAGAAACAGCTCGACGAGGCGCGCAACGAACTTGCCATCGCCCAGCGCCAAGGTGAATTCCAGCGCGCCGGCGAACTTGCTTACGGCAAGATCCCGGAACTCGAAAAGCAGCTGAAGCAGGCCGAAGCCAGGGATGGCAAGGCCGGCATGGTCGAAGAAGTGGTCGGCCCCGATCACGTCGCCCATATCGTCTCGCGCTGGACGGGGATCCCGGTCGACAAGATGCTGGAAGGCGAGCGCGACAAGCTGTTGCGCATGGAAGACGAGGTCGGCAAGCGCGTCGTCGGCCAAGGCGAGGCGGTGCAGGCAGTGTCGAAAGCGGTGCGCCGGGCCCGCGCGGGTCTGCAGGACCCGAACCGGCCGCTCGGCTCGTTCATGTTCCTCGGGCCGACGGGCGTCGGCAAGACCGAATTGACCAAGGCGCTGGCCAGCTTCCTGTTCGACGACGAGAGCGCCATGGTGCGCATCGACATGTCGGAGTTCATGGAGAAGCACTCGGTCGCCCGGCTGATCGGCGCGCCTCCCGGCTATGTCGGCTATGAGGAAGGCGGCGCGCTGACCGAAGCGGTGCGGCGCCGGCCCTATCAGGTCGTGTTGTTCGACGAGATCGAGAAGGCGCATCCTGATGTCTTCAACGTGCTGCTGCAGGTGCTCGACGACGGCCGGCTGACCGACGGGCAGGGCCGCACGGTCGACTTCCGCAACACGCTGATCATCATGACGTCCAATCTCGGCGGCGAATATCTGGTCAATCTCGGCGAGGACCAGGATGTCGACGTCGTGCGCGACGAGGTGATGAATGTCGTCAGGGCTTCGTTCCGGCCGGAATTCCTCAACCGCATCGACGAGGTGATCCTGTTCCACCGGCTGCGCCGCCAGGATATGGGCCAGATCGTCCAAATCCAGCTCAAGCGGCTGGAAAACCTGCTTGTTGACCGCAAGATATCGCTTTCGCTAGATCAGGAGGCGATCGACTGGCTG
The DNA here is from genome assembly GCF_040317865.1 of Mesorhizobium sp. M1365. Lineage (NCBI taxonomy): Bacteria > Pseudomonadati > Pseudomonadota > Alphaproteobacteria > Hyphomicrobiales > Phyllobacteriaceae > Mesorhizobium > Mesorhizobium sp. M1365. The sequence continues at coordinate 4,487 of NZ_JAMYLG010000034.1, read as the reverse complement.
GCGGCCAAGGGTTACGACCCGGCCTATGGCGCGCGGCCGCTGAAGCGGGTGATGCAGAAGGAATTGCAGGACCCCCTGGCGGAAAAGATCCTGCTCGGCGAGATCCTCGACGGCTCAACTGTCAAGGTCACCGCCGGCTCCGACCGCTTGAACTTCCGCTCGAAGCCCGCGGTCGTGGCAACCGAGGCAGCCGCCTGAGCTCAAGCCAAAAGCCTGTTCCATCCCGATCGAATCGGGATGGAATTCCTATCTTCAATCTCGACCATGATCCTTTCCGAAAAACCGGCATACCCTTTTGTTACGCCGGCCTTCGGTTCATGGTCCAACATCACTGGCGGGGCGCAGATGACGCTGGACGACTATAACAGCTTCTGCGCCTCGCTGCCTTCGGCGACCCATGTCGTGCAGTGGGGCGGCGCCCATGTCTGGAAGGTCGGCGGCAAGGTCTTCGCGATCGGCGGCTGGAGTGAGGGCAAGGAGCCGTTCGTTACCTTCAAATGCTCCGACATCGCCTATGACGTGCTGAGGGAGCAGCCGGGCCTTCGGCCCGCGCCCTATCTTGCCTCACGCGGCATGAAATGGATCCAGCGCCAGACCGGCGAAAGCATGGATGATGGCGCGCTGAAGGATTACCTGCGCGAAAGCCACCGTCTTGTCGTGCTGAAGCTGACGAAGCAGGCGCGCAAGGAATTGGGACTCGCTGCCGGTTAATCGGTCAGAAATCCGCCATCTTCATGCCCGGTTCATATTGGAACCTTATCGTTGGCAACTGATTTGCTGGCGAAGGGGTTCGCCTACCACATCGGCCCGAAATCGAGTTTTGATTTTCGCAAAGCACGATGCGGAGATTTAAAGCGTTAGAGCGTCCTTTGCGCGTCGAAAAAGACGCGCGGCGCTTTGAAGAGACAATGCCGGCGGCGGCAATTACGGACCGGAGAATTTGGCCATCATGTTGCGCACCATCTTCACCCTTTCAGCGCTTGCTGCCGGGCTGCTGGCGTCGAATGCGATGGCCTCGCCAATAGTGGATACCGCGCCACGGGTGGTTCGTGCCGCCAATGGCGGCGGCATTCTTGTCGCCCAGAACGGCAATCTCGACATCTATTACGACGCCAGGGGAAACCGCGTCATCGTCGATGCGGAGACCGGCAAGGTTATCGCCATCCAGCCGCCGCAGACCAGGCTCGACCGCCGTGCCTTGCGCCGCGAGCGCTTGCGCAATCTCGGACCGGTCGAGGACGACCGCTATTATCTCGACGACCCGCAGGACATGGCGCGCTACCGCCGCAGGCAGTTGGAAGACGAGGGCAGGATCATCGTGCCGCCGGCCGACGACTACGATCTTAATGGCGACAATTCGGTGGAAGCCTTCCCCGAAGCGCCACGGGATGACGGCTACGGCAATGGTTATCCGGAGGCAAAGCCGCGCACCATCGAGCGCCAGCCGCCGCTCAACGAGGCCTCGATCGAGCCGGTCGAGCCGACGGTGCCGAACGAGCAGGCGGCCTTACCGCCAGACACAGCCCCGCCGCCAAGCACTGGCGGCAAGACGGCGGTCGACCCGTCGCTTGCGCTCGGCGCCCGCGAGGACGTGGCGGCACTGCAGGTGCTGCTCGACCGTGCCGGTGCATCGCCCGGCGTCATCGACGGACGCTTCGGCTCGAATGTCGACAAGGCGCTCGCCGCCTATAATGAGATCACCGGCAGCAATCTGAAATCGACCGACGCAATCGGCATCCAGGCGGCCCTGGCGCAATCCGGCGGCGATGCCTTCGCCTCATATACGATCACGCCCGAGGATGCGGCCGGTCCCTATGTCGCCTCGATACCGGAGGACTACAGCCAAAAGGCCCAGCTCGATCGGATGGGCTACACGTCGGTACCCGAAGCGCTGGCCGAGCGCTTCCATATGGATGAAACCTATCTGAACAAGCTCAATCCGGACGCCAATTTCAATCGTCCGGGCACCATCATCAAGGTCGCCAATTTCGGCAGGCTGGTGGCGACGCCGGTGGCGCGCATCATCGCCGACAAGTCCAATAAGCAGGTCCGCGCCTATGATGCGGCGGGCAAGCTGGTCGCAGCCTATCCGGCGACTATCGGCTCGTCCGACACGCCGTCGCCGTCCGGCACGCATGCGGTGTCGCGTGTCGCATTGGACCCGAACTACACCTACAACCCGAACATCAATTTCAAGCAGGGCGAAAACGACAGGATCCTGACCATCCCGCCGGGGCCGAACGGCCCGGTCGGCTCGGTCTGGATTGCGCTGGACAAGCCGACCTACGGCATCCACGGCACGCCGGATCCGTCCAAGATCGGCAAGACCGAAAGCCATGGCTGCGTGCGGCTGACCAATTGGGACGCGCGCGAGCTTGCCAAGATCGTGACGCCCGGCGTTATCGTGGAGTTCGTCGACTAAAGCGCAACGCCCGCGCCCGGATCACCCGATGACCTTGCGCAGCAGTGGCGCGCGCGGCGCTGCGGCATAGATCAGCTGCACCACCAGGATGAAGCCGACGCTGAGCAACGGGCTGATCAGGCAGAGAGCAGCGCCGACGGCCCACAGGATCTGTGCCTTGACGATGCGCAGATAGACCGTTCGGGTGGTCTCCGCGTCGACACCTTCGGCCAGAAATCCGTTTTTGTCCGCGTAGCGCCAACTGGCGAGCAGCGTCAGTCCGAGCATCAAAAGATTGAACCAGTAGGCGAGCACCGCAGTCCTGAATTCGAGGAAGTCGGCGAGAAGGTCGGTCGAGAACGGCAGCAAGGCGATGAAGCCGAGGAAGCAGAGGTTCAGCGTGGCAAGCCGCCGGTCGGATTTTGCAATCAGCCCGTGTTGCGCCTGCTGGCCGAACCAGAAGATGGTCAGCGTCAGGAAGCTGAGCGCATAGGTCAGGAAGCGCGGCGCCAGTGCTGTGATCGCTGTGATCAACTCGCGTTCGGAATGCACCGTTTCATGCGCCGGCACCCTGATCTCGAGAACGATCAGGGTGAGCGCGATGGCGAACACGCCGTCGGTGATGCCGACGACGCGCCCGCGTCCTTCCGCCGAGGGTTCGAGCGGCCGTTTCATACGGTATTTCCCCCTTGTCTGTAGCGCTGCGAGAAGCTTAGCACGGCACTTGCCGTTTGCACCCTGAGCGGCGTGATCCTGCCTGTGTGGCCGGTTGGGCCTGGTTTCAACGAGAACAGTCTGCTGGCCGGTTGTCGCCGGCGCGCCGGCGATCTAGGTAAGGCGGCATGCACACGCCAACCAAAGTCGGTACCGGCGCCGTTCCCCTGACCGGCTCACTTCCCGCCGATACGTTCTGTCCGCAGGCGCAGCGGCGGTTCGTGCTGATCGCCGCGATCCTGGCTTCTGCGCTCGGCTTCATCGACGGGTCGGTCCTGGCCATTGCGACGCCGGCGATCCGCGTCGACCTCGGCGCCAGCCTCGCCGAGGCACAATGGATTTCCAATGCCTACGCATTGACGCTCTCAGCCCTCATTCTCGTCGGCGGCGCCGCCGGCGATCGCTTCGGCCTGCGCCACTCCTTCGTCGCCGGCATCGTCCTGTTCATTGCCGCCTCGCTTGCCTGCGCGCTGGCGCCTAACCCGGCGGTGCTTATTGCGTTTCGGGCTATCCAGGGTGTCGGAGCGGCCATCATGGTGCCGGGCAGCCTGGCCATTATCGCCAAAGCCTATCCGAAAAAGGAACGCGGCCGGGCGATCGGCATCTGGGCCGCAGCATCAGCACTGACGACGGCGCTCGGCCCGGTGCTGGGCGGCTTCGTGCTGTCGGCGTTCGGCGACGGCATCTGGCGGGCGATCTTCGCCATCAATCTGCCGCTCGGCCTTATCTCGGTCTATCTTCTGCTGGCCAAGGTCCCTGCCGACGCGCCGGTGGAAAAGCGCAGCCTCGATCTCGGCGGCGCTGCACTCGCCATATTGGCGTTCGGAGCTCTCGCTTACGGTCTGACCTCGATCAGTGGCGACGGGGAGGGGCTGATGTCCGGCCCGAGTATTGCCGCCGGTGCGGTTTTGCTCGTCGTGTTCATCGTCTTCGAGCGCCGGCGGCGCGAGCCGATGATCGATCTGTCGTTGTTTCGGATCGGCGCGTTCGCGGGCGCCAATGTGGCTACCTTCTTCCTTTATTTTGCGCTGTCGGCCAATCTGTTCTATCTGCCGATGCTCATGATCGCCGGATGGGGGCTGAGCGCGGCCGAGGTCGGTTTCATCTTCTTGCCGCTTTCGGCATTGATCGCAGTGTTGTCCGGACCGGTCGGCCAGTGGTCCGACCGCATCGGGCCTCGCTTTCCGATCTCCAGCGGCAGTCTGGTTGTGGCTCTTGCCTTTGCCGGACTTGCCTTGCTGGCCTATTGGGGCATCCACAATTTCTGGATCGGGGTATTCCCGCTGATGGCATTGATGGGGCTCGGCATGGCGCTGGTGGTATCGCCGCTGTCGGGGGGCGGGGGGGGGGGGGGGGGGGGGGCGGGGGCGGG
>NZ_JAMYLG010000033.1:0-56448 GCF_040317865.1 Mesorhizobium sp. M1365 | reverse complement strand
GTGCCGGGCAAGAAGCCCGGCACGTCGACGAAGGTGACGATCGGGATCGAGAAGCAGTCGCAGAATCGCACGAAACGAGCCGCCTTGCGGCTGGCATCCGAATCGAGCACGCCGGCCAGCACCATCGGCTGGTTGGCGACGAAGCCGACGCTGCGGCCCTCGATACGGCCGAAGCCGGTGACGATGTTTTTCGCAAAATTCTGCTGGATCTCGAAGAAGTCACCCTCGTCGGCAACTTTAAGGATCAACTCTTTGATGTCGTAGGGTTTGTTGGCGTTGTCGGGGATCAGCCGGTCGAGCGACAGATCGTGATCGGTGACCGATTGGTAACATTCGATCTCGGGAATTTCCGCCGTGTTGGAAGCGGGCAGCAGATCGACCAGCCGGCGCATCTGCAGCAGCGCCTCGACGTCATTGTCGTAGGCTCCGTCGGCGATCGAGGACTTCGTCGTGTGGATAGAAGCGCCGCCGAGGCTTTCGGCGGTGACCGTCTCGTTGGTTACGGTCTTCACCACATCCGGCCCGGTGACGAACATGTAGGAGGTTTCGCGAACCATGAAGATGAAGTCAGTCATCGCCGGCGAATAGACGTCGCCGCCGGCGCAGGGCCCCATGATCACCGAGATCTGCGGGATGACGCCGGAGGCCAGCACATTGCGCTGGAAGATCTCGGCATAGCCACCGAGCGCCGCCACGCCTTCCTGGATACGGGCGCCGCCGGCGTCGTAAAGGCCGATGATCGGCGCGCGATTGCGCAGCGCCATCTCCTGGACCTTGACCACCTTTTCGGCATGGGCCTCGGACAGCGAGCCGCCGAACACGGTGAAATCCTTGGCGAAAAGATAGACCGGGCGACCGTTGACGGTGCCCCAGCCGGTAACGACGCCGTCGCCGGCGATCTTGGTTTTCTCCATGCCGAAATCGGTCGAGCGGTGCTCGACATACATGTCGAACTCCTCGAACGAGCCCTCGTCGAGGAAGACGTCGATGCGTTCGCGGGCAGTCAACTTGCCCTTCTTGTGCTGGGCGTCGATGCGGGCCTGGCCGCCGCCCATGCGGGCGATCTCGCGGCGGCGCTCGAGTTCCTTCAGCACGTCCTTCATGACCGGTCCCCGAAACGGAAAGCTGCATTGTGGTAATCATGCCCGCGAGAGAGCGCAAGCGCCGCTTCCTCATGGCTTTTGCTGCGCTGCAACATCAGGCCCCTTGCATTTCGATGCGAACTGGGCCATATGCGGCGGCATAGGCGCTTGGGCCGGGACACTCCGGCCTTCTCGATGAATGAGACTGGTTGCGTCTGTTTTCCCTCTTCCCGACATATCGGCAAGGTGGCGAAAAAGCCCCGTGGCATGAAGCCTGCGGGCACGACAGCGCAGCCGTGCGGACGATGACGTCCGCCCGCCTTGTCGTTTCATGACAATTTTCGACGGCAGGTTGCGCCCTGCCGCCATCGATGTTTGCGGCCAGGAGCCGCATGAAAGAAGAATATTTTGACCAATGAAAACACTTTGACCGGTAAGGACACTGCGGAACCGAACGGTTTCGCCGCACTTGGAATCACCGGCGCACTGCTCAAGGCCACCAATGCCGCCGGCTTTACCGATCCGAAGCCGATCCAGGCCCAGGCGATCCCGCCGCAGCTCGAAGGCCGCGACATTTTCGGCATCGCCCAGACCGGCTCGGGCAAGACGGCGGCGTTCGCGCTGCCGATCCTGTCGAAGATCATCGCACTTGGTACCAAGCGCCGGCCGAAGACGGCCCGAGCGCTGATCCTGGCGCCGACACGTGAACTCGCGGTGCAGATCGAGGAGATGATCAAGCTGCTCGCCAAGGGCGCGCATGTCTCGACCGCGCTCGTGCTGGGCGGCGTCTCGCGCTTCAGCCAGGTGAAGAAGGTTGCGCCCGGCGTCGACATCCTGATCGCAACGCCCGGTCGGCTGACCGACCTTGTGCGTGAAGGCGACCTGATGCTTGCCGACACCAAATGGCTGGTGCTCGACGAAGGCGACCGCATGCTCGACATGGGCTTCATCAACGACGTGAAGCGCATCGCCAAGGCGACGGCGCCGGACCGTCAGACGGTGCTGTTCTCGGCGACCATGCCGGCCGAAATCGCCGAACTGGCGAAAGGCCTGCTGAAGAACCCGATTCGCGTCGAAGTCGCTCCTCACAGCACCGCGGCCGCCGAGATCGTGCAGGGCGTCGTCTTTGCCCGCACCAAGCAGAAGCGCCAGGTGCTGGCCAACATGCTTGCCGATGAGGCGATGAAGTCCGTCATCATCTTCTCGCGCACCAAGCATGGCGCCGACAGGGTGACCAAGGATCTCGAGCGCGACGGCTTCAAGGCCGCCGTCATCCACGGCAACAAGTCGCAGAATGCCCGTCAGAAGGCACTCAACGATTTCCGTGAGGGTTCGGTGCGCATTCTCGTGGCGACCGACATTGCGGCACGCGGCATCGACGTGCCCGGCATCAGCCATGTGGTGAATTTCGACCTGCCGGACGAGGCGGAGAGCTATGTCCACCGCATCGGCCGCACCGGCCGCAACGGCATGGACGGCATCGCCATCACACTCTGCGACCCGTCTGAAAACAGCAAGCTGCGTCAGGTCGAGCGCATCATCCGCACCAAGCTGCCGATCGTTGCCGACCATCTCGGCAGCCCCGATCCGCAGCGCAATCCCGCCGAGAAGAACGAGCGCAGCTTCGAACCGGCCAACGATCGCAACGACCACAATGGCCGTCGCGACGGCAGGCGGCCCGGCGGCGCAAACAACGGCTTCGGCAAGAAGCGGTTCGGCGACAAGCCGGCCTTTGCGGGCGAGCGCAAGCCGGAAGGCGCCAAGCCCTTCAAGGGCAATAACAAGCGCCGCTTCGGCGGCAAGCGGCCAGCAGCGCGGGCCGCATAATCTGACCGTGTTGCGGTCGGCCAAGCCTGGCTTGGTCACACACGATTGAAGAGGGCGACCGGAGCGATGCTTCGGTCGCCCTCTTGCTTGGGGGCCTTTGGGTCACCTTACCACCGCCTCGATCGACACGACGATCCGCTGCGCGAGGAAAGCCGTGGTCGATGCGACAGCGCGTCGCCGGCAATGACGTGGTTGTCCGGGTCTCCGGTATCGTCGACCGGCACCAATTCATGTGCGGCGCCCCAGCGACCCGCAAACACGATCGCTCGCCCATCACCGATCCTACTCGACTGGCGGCTTGCGGTCGAAATTCAATGGCCGCGCATTCCAGCGGGTGACCGTGCTGATCACCCATCGGCAGAACGGCCTCGGCAGCATCCTGAGCAACTTCAGCGTCCAACTCAGGCGGCGTGGGAAAGTGACTTCGAAGCCGCCGTATTCGATGCCTTGCGCGATGCGGCGCGAGGCCAGATTGACCGGCATCAAGCCCGGCATCGGCAGGAAGTTCTTTTCGGTCAGCCGCGTGTCGACAAAGCCCGGATTAATCACCTGGATGCGGACGTTCATCTTGTCGAAATCGTATTTCAGCGACTCGGCCAGGATATTGACCGCCGCCTTGGTGCCGCCATAGGCGGCGGTGGTGGGCCAGCCGAAATAGGCGGTGACCGAACCGATCAGCACGACATGGCCGCGCGAGCGCACGCGCATGCGTTCGATGACCGGCAGCAGGCCATTGATGATGCCAAAATAATTGACTTCGAAAGACCGACGGAAATTGCGCGCCACAAGATCCTCGCCCGGCGTTGCGATATAGCTTCCAGCGTTGAACACTGCCAACACGATCGGACCGAGATCTTTCTCGATCGCTGCAACCGTCTTCGCCATGCGTTTTTCGTCGGTCACGTCGCAAGGATAGGCTGCGACACGGCCCGCCATCTGCGCCGTTTCGACGATGAGCGTATCGATCGGATGGTCATCTGGCGCAGTCACCGCGACGACATAGCCCCGAGCGGCAAGATCCTTGGCCAGCGAACGGCCGATACCGCTGCTGCCGCCCGTAATCCAGGCGACGCCATGCTTCGGATTGGCCCGATAGAGTGTCATGTTGCGCCCCGCCGGCTCTTCTTAGCCTGTGCTCTACCGGTGAAGAAATCGAATGAAAAGAGTGCTTTTCGGTACATGGTTGAAATGAATACCGGTCGGGCGCTCCTGGCTGCAGGAATTGCAGTGTGCGAAATGCGACTGGACCAGGCAAATTCTTGCCTTGAAACCGAAGCTTCGGGTTTCTAGGGTTTCGCCGCACCCACAAAGGAATCTCCATGCCCCGTTCTGTGATCGACGTGATCGGCAACACGCCCCTGATCCGCCTCAACAAGGCCTCGGAAGCAACCGGCTGCGAGATCCTGGGCAAGGCCGAATTCATGAATCCCGGGCAGTCGGTAAAGGACCGCGCCGGCCTGTTTATCATCCGCGATGCGGAACAGCGCGGGCTGCTGCGGCCCGGCGGCGTCATCGTCGAGGGGACGGCTGGCAACACCGGCATCGGATTGACACTGGTTGCCAAGGCGCTCGGCTACCGCACGGTGATCGTCATTCCCGATACCCAGAGCCAGGAGAAGAAGGATACGATCAAACTGCTCGGCGCCGAGTTGATCGAAGTGCCCGCCGTGCCTTACAAGAACCCGAACAACTACGTGAAGCTGTCGGGCCGGCTGGCCGAGCAGATGGCCAAGAGCGAGCCGAACGGCGCGATCTGGGCCAACCAGTTCGACAATGTCGCCAACCGTGACGGCCATATCCGCACCACGGCCGAAGAAATCTGGAACCAGACCGACGGCAAGGTGGATGGTTTCGTGTCGGCGGTCGGTTCCGGCGGCACTCTGGCAGGCGTCGGTTTCGGGCTGAAGGCCAAAAACAACCAGGTCAAGATCGCGCTGGCCGATCCGCTGGGGGCAGCGCTCTATTCCTTCTACACCAGCGGCGAGCTGAAATCCGAGGGCAGTTCGATCACCGAAGGCATCGGGCAGGGGCGGATCACCGCCAACCTCCAAGGCTTTACGCCCGATTTTGCCTTCCAGATCCCCGACGAGGACGCGCTGCCGATCGTATTCGACCTGATCCAGGAGGAGGGGCTTTGCGTTGGCGGTTCGACGGGCATCAACATTGCCGGCGCCATTCGCCTGGCGCGCGAGCTAGGCCCCGGCCACACTATCGTGACCATGCTTTGCGACTACGGCACGCGCTACCAGTCGAAGCTGTTCAATCCTGAATTCCTGCGCGAAAAGAAGCTGCCGGTGCCGGGGTGGATGGAGCAACAGAGCACGATTTCAGTACCGTTCGAAAGGGTTGCGTGATGGCGCACAAGACCGAAGCGCTGTTTCGTGACGACGCCTATCTGGGGACGGCCGACGCCACCGTCGTCGCAGTCAATGATCGCGGCGGCATCATTCTGGACCGGACGGTGTTTTACGCCACATCGGGCGGGCAGCCGGGCGACACCGGCAGCCTCGAACGCGCCGACGGCACCGGCATAGCGATTGCCGCTACGATCACCGGCGAAACCAAGGACGAGATCATCCATGTGCCGGCGCCGGAGCAGGCAGTTCCAAAGGTGGGCGAGCGCATGAGGCTCGCCATCGACTGGCCGCGGCGGCAGTTGCTGATGCGCATGCATTCTGCCTGCCACCTGCTTACCGTCGTCTGTCCGTTCCCGATCACCGGCGCCGCGGTTTCCGAGGACGACAGCCGTATCGATTTCGACATCCCGGATGCCGGCTTTACCAAGGAAGACGTGACGGCCAGACTGATGGAACTGGTGCGAGCCGACCACCCGATCTTCACCCGGCTCATTTCCGACGAGGAACTGGCATCCAATCCGGGCTTGGTGAAATCCAAGAATGTGCGGCCCCCGGCCGGCACGGGAAGGATCCGATTGGTCTGCATCGGCGAGAACGCTTCGATCGACAGCCAGCCTTGCGGCGGCACCCATGTAAAGAGCACCAGCGAAATCGGCGAGATCCATATCGGCAAGATCGAGAAGAAGGGCCGCGAGAACCGGCGCTTCCGCATTCGCTTTGGTCCTATGCCGCCAGCCTGATATAGGACTGCGACGGGCGGGACAGGAGAGAAAAGATGGCCGACGACAGTCCTTTCACCATCGATGCCGATTGGTTACAGAAGCGGCTCGGCGAACCCGGCCTGACGATTGTCGACGCGTCCTGGTATCTGCCGGCGCAAAAGCGTGACGCGCGCGCCGAGTACGACGTAGCGCATATTCCAGGCGCCCGCTTCCTCGACCAGGATGCGGTTTCGGACCCCGACGCGGCTCTGCCGCACACGCTGCCGTCGCCGCAGCATTTCGCGCAATATGTCGGCGCGATGGGTATTTCGGCCGATGACACGATTGTTGTCTATGACGGGCCAGGGTTCTTTTCTGCACCGCGCGCCTGGTGGTTGTTTCGCGTCATGGGCGTGTTCCAGGTCTATATACTCGACGGCGGGTTCGATCGTTGGAAAGCCGCCGGACGGCCGGTGACGGCGGAGCCGACGAAGATCGCGCCTTGCGTGTTTTATGCCAACTTCGATGCCGCCCGCGTCGCCAGCCTTGCCGACATGCGCCGGATCGTCGAGACGGGGGAGAGCCAGATCGCCGACGCGCGCTCGCCTGGCCGTTTTGCCGGCACCGAGCCGGAGCCGCGCCCCGGCATACGCTCCGGCCATATGCCGGGCGCGCACAACGTGCCATTTTCGGCGCTTTCGGAAAACGGCGAATTGTTGCCGAAGGACAGGCTGCGAAAAGTGATCGAAGGAGCCGGCATCGACCTGTCGAAGCCGGTCGTCACCTCCTGCGGGTCGGGCGTCACCGCGGCAGCTGTCACGCTGGCTTTGGAGACGCTTGGCCATGCCGACAACAGGCTTTATGACGGTTCATGGACCGAATGGGGCGGGCTTTCCGACACGCCCGTCGTGACGGGCAAGGACTGACGGGGATGGAAGACGGATCGCTGGAAGACATCGACGTCACCGTGACGTTTCTCGAAATGCATGTGCCGCCTGCGTATTCGCCGCCGCTGCCGTACAACCGCCAGATCGCGCTGCTCAAGACCAAAGACATTCCGCTGCATTTCTACCGCTATTTGATGGATCGGGTGGGCCGCAAATGGCACTGGGTCAATGTGCTGAGGCTGAGCGACGAGGAGCTTGCGGCGGGCATCCACCGGGAGGACCGCGACATCAGGGTGCTTTATCTGGATGGTGCGCCGGCCGGCTTCTTCGACCTCAAGCCGCATTTGCCGGAGGAAGTGGAACTCGCTTATTTCGGAATGATGGAGCACGCGACCGGGCAAGGCATCGGCCGCTGGTTCCTCGGTGCGGCAATCGCCGCGGCATGGTCGCACGGGCCAAAGCGGGTGACGGTGCAGACCTGCACCCTCGATCACCCAGCAGCACTGCCGCTCTATCAAAAACTCGGCTTTACGCCAGTGGCGCAAAAAAAGGAGGTCGTACATCCGATGTCTTTTGCCGAGCGCGCGGCCAGCGTCATGCGGCCCTGATTTTCAGGCCCGTTCATCCGCGCTTCAGCTTGTCTTTGCAATGTCCCAGAGTCTCTGGATCAACACTCAAAGGCGAGCTCGACTTGAATGAGCTTGGCTCTTTCCATATCGCTATCGTCTAAAAACCCGATGGGTGATGGAGGATCGCACGATGGCAATACGCGTGGTAATGGCCGGCGCGACCGGCTGGGTCGGCAAAGCGCTGGTTCCGGCGATCGGGGCGCAAGGCGACATGGCGCTGGCCGGGGCTGTATCACGCAGCGGCGCGGGGCAGGATTCCGGTCTGCTGGTTGGTATGCCGGCTAATGGTATTGCCGTTTCGGCCTCGCTGGCCGAGGCGCTGGAGGCGCCGTCGGACGTGCTAGTCGACTTTACCAAGCCGCATGTCGTGAAAGACCATGTGCTGCTCGCCATCGACAACGGACGGCACACGGTGATCGGCACGTCGGGACTGGGAGCTGCCGACTATGCCGAGATCGACGCCGCGGCGCGCGCCAATGGCGTCGGCGTTGTTGCCGCTGGCAACTTTTCCATCACCGCCACGCTGATGAAGCGGTTTGCACTTATGGCGGCAAAATACGTGCCGGATGTCGAGGTCATCGATTATGCTAGTGCAAAGAAGCCCGACGCGCCCTCCGGAACCGCACGAGAGCTTGCTGAAGCGCTGGCCGACATCCGCAAGGCCTCAACGGCAAAGCCGGTCTCCGAGGTCTCCGGCGTGCCGGCCACACGCGGTGGTGCGGTCGGCGCAGGCGAGGGGGTGCAAGTGCACGCGCTTCGCCTGCCGTCCTACATCCTGTCCTGCGAGGCGCTGTTCGGTTTGCCAGACGAGCGGCTGACCATACGCCACGACGCCGGCTCGTCCGCAGCGCCTTACGTGGCGGGCACGCTGCTGGCCATCAGACGGGTACAGCAGATCAAAGGTCTGGTTCGTGGTCTCGACGCGCTGATGGATTGATCCATTTCGGCAGGAATCGGGTGGGAAACGCTGTCTTGCGAGCATAATTTCCGGTCGACGACACCGGAGATTTTGTCATGACGCTAAAATTCAAAGCCTTGCCAACCAATGCTGTCCGGGCACTTCAGCGCGGCGGGCCGGATGCTTATGGCTTGAAGCCAGAGCGGCAAATTTCGGATGGCGACGGCGTGCCTTGCCGTCATTGCTTGAAAAATATTGCTTTGGGAGAGGCCTATCTTGTTTTGGCCTATCGACCTTTTCCGGAGCTGCAGCCTTATGCCGAAACGGGGCCGATCTTTCTGCATGCGAAAGAATGCGAACGCGCCGCCGAGGGGAAAATGCTTCCCGAAATGCTCGAAAGCAGCGATTACATTGTGCGCGGTTATGGCAAGGACGACCGCATCGTTTACGGCAGCGGCGGCGTCATTCCGACCGACGCCATTGCCGCACGGGCAGAGACGTTGTTCGAACGCGACGACATCGCTTACGTCCACATCCGCTCGGCGCGCAACAATTGCTATCAGTGCCGGATCGACCGCGCGTAACCGGACAGGCTGCACCGGCTTGGCTGTCGTACTCCCGTCGCATACCAGCGGTAGAAAGACACTGTCGATGGATTTGCCGACCGCGGATGAACCGGCGGGAATTTTCGACAACCGAGGAAGCGGGGCTTTGGCTCCGCTTTTTTGTTGTCCGGTTATTCTGCGCGCCCGACACTTTTCAGTCTTTCGACATAAGAAAAACCCGTCGGACGAATCCGACGGGCACTGGAGGGGCAGATTCGGAAGCTCAGGCTGCGAGAACGGCCTTCGGCTCGACCAGCTCGTAACCGAGCGCTTCGGCCACCGCGCGATTCGTGATCTTGCCCTTGTGGACGTTCAGCCCGTTGCGCAGATGGTGGTCGTCTACCAGCGCCTTGAGGCCCTTGTCGGCGAGCTGCAGGCCATAATGCAGCGTCGCATTATTGAGCGCGTGGGCCGAGGTGACCGGCACCGCACCCGGCATGTTGGCGACGCAATAGTGGATGACGCCGTCGACCTCATAGGTCGGCTCGGCATGGGTGGTGGCCTGCGAGGTCTCGAAGCAGCCGCCCTGGTCGATGGCGACGTCGACCAGCACGGCGCCTTTCTTCATGCCCGACAGCATCTCGCGCGTCACCAGCTTGGGCGCTGCTGCCCCCGGGATCAGCACGGCGCCGACGACGATGTCAGCCGAAAAACATTCTTCTTCCAGCGCCTCGACGGTCGAGTAGCGGGTGTGGACGCGGCCGCCAAAGATGTCGTCGAGCTGACGCAGGCGCGGGATCGAGCGGTCAATGATGGTGACGTCGGCGCCAAGGCCGGCGGCCATCCGTGCAGCATGCAGGCCGACGACGCCGCCGCCGAGCACGGTTACCTTGCCGGGGAGCACGCCGGGCACGCCGCCAAGCAGCACGCCGCGGCCGCCATTGGCCTTTTGCAGCGCCGTTGCACCCGCCTGGATCGACAGGCGGCCGGCAACTTCCGACATCGGCGCCAAGAGCGGCAGACCGCCGCGCTCGTCGGTGACGGTCTCGTAGGCTATCGCGGTCACGCCGGAGGCCAGCAGGCCCTTGGTCTGCTCCGGATCCGGGGCAAGATGCAGATAGGTATAGAGGATCTGGCCGTCGCGGAGCTGAACCCATTCGTTGGGCTGCGGCTCCTTGACCTTCACGATCATGTCGGACTTGGCAAAAACGTCGGCTGCCGTCTTGGCGATCGTGGCGCCGGCGGCACGATACGCGTTGTCGTCGGCGCCGATGCCGGCGCCGGCGCCGGTCTCGATCAGCACTTCATGGCCATGCGCGACATATTCGCGGACCGAACCCGGCGTCAGGCCGACGCGATATTCGTGATTCTTGATTTCCCGGGGGCAGCCGATGCGCATCGTTCTTCTCCTGATCCGGCCCTTTGGGGCTCGTTCCCTGTCTAGAGATAGTGAACCACGAATCGTTCGGTAAGTGTTTGCGAATGCGCTTGCCCGAGAGGCCACTGTTCGATAATCGTTGCGCAAAACATTAGAATTGTCGCAGGAACCCGCAAAAATGCCGCTCGACAGGATTGATATCGCCATTCTCGAGACGTTGCAGAAGGATGGGCGGATACCCAACGCAGCGCTCGCCGAGAAGGTCGGCCTGTCCCAGTCGGCCTGCTCGCGGCGGCTGGACAATCTGGAGAAATCCGGAACCATCCGCGGCTATCACGCCCGGCTGTCCAACGCCGCACTTGGGCATCAGATGACGGCGATCGTGCATATATCGCTGTCCGGGCAATTCGAGAAGACGTTGTCGGATTTTGAGGCAGCGATAAAGCGCTGCCCGAACGTCTTGTCCTGCCATTTGATGTCGGGCGAATATGACTACATCCTTCGCATAGCGGCAAAGGATCTCGTCGACTACGAACGTATCCACAAGGAGTGGCTGTCGGCAATGCCGCATGTGACGAAGATCAATTCGTCCTTTGCCCTGCGCGAAATCGTCGATCGCACAGCCGTGGGAATGAAGCCTGAACTCGCCTAGGCCCCGAACTCGCCTAGGCCTTGGATGCCTCAGTCACCACACGGTCCATCGGAATATCGTGCGGCTGCGGGTAGATGGTGACGATGCGCTGCAACTCGTAGCCGACGCCGATGACCAGCGGCTTGAACGACATCGCGGCAAGCGTGCGATCGAAGAAGCCGCCGCCATAACCCAAGCGGAACTGCCCGGGATCGATGCCGACGATCGGCGAAATGACGACGTCGGGCAACACCGGATCACCGTCAGCCGGTATCGGGATATTCCAGACGCCCTTCTCCAGCCGGTCTCCGTGGGCATAGGCGCGAAAGACAAGCGGCCGGTCTTTCTCGACGACGACGGGCAACGCCGTGCGCCCGCCCCGCGCGTTAACGGTTTCCATCCACGGGCGCAGGTCCGGCTCGCCGCGAAACGGCCAGTAGAGGCTGACCAAACGGCCGGCGATGTCGCCGATCACCGCGTCGAGCCCTTCGGCAATGCGCTGCGACATAGCTGCGCGCGTGTCGCCTGAAACGGCAAGGCGGGATGCGATCAACCGCTCGCGCTCGGCCTTGCGCCAGCGCCTTACGTCGGTCCAGTCGGATAGCGGCGCTTGGAACTCCGGATCGAGCTCGTGCATAAAACAAGGAGGCGAGGCGTACTGCGCTGAGCCTTCGTCTTCATCGCTAGCCATGCTTCACCTGCAATATACAGTTCCAACCAAGTAGTATCCTGGACGCAGGCTATATCCGGGAACGAGTCCGCAGCATGCGTATTCACGACATCAAGCGACGACTCCCAGGCAGTTGCAGCGCAGGCATTGCTGCACTGCACAACGATACTTACATCAGCCTTGGCGAGAGGGATGAGTGAGATGAACACAGCCAACCATCACGTCGTCGTCGTAGGCGCCGGTTTCGGCGGCCTCGAATTCACCCGCGCACTTGCCGGCGCGCCGGTGCGCATCACCATGATCGACAGGCGCAATCATCACCTCTTTCAGCCGCTGCTCTACCAGGTGGCGACGACGGCGCTGGCAACCTCCGAAGTCGCCTGGCCGATCCGCCATCTCCTGCGCAAACGCAAGGACGTGACGACGCTGCTTGCCACTGTGACTGGCATCGACCGCACCGGCAAGCGGGTGCTGCTGCAGGACGGCGGCACCGTCGGTTACGACACGCTGGTGCTGGCCACCGGCGCGCGGCACGCCTATTTCGGCCATGACGAATGGGAGCCATTCGCCCCGGGCCTGAAGACGCTGGAGGACGCCACGACCATTCGACGGCGTATTCTTTTGGCTTTCGAGCAGGCCGAGCGGGAAACCGATGCCGCCCAGCGCCAGGCACTGCTGACGCTGGCGATCGTCGGCGGCGGGCCGACCGGCGTGGAATTGGCCGGCACCATTGCCGAACTGGCGCACGACACGCTGCGCGGCGAGTTCCGCAACATCGACACGCGGCAGACGCGTGTGGTGCTGATTGAGGCCGGCGACCGCGTTCTTGCCAATTTCGCGCCGGAACTCTCCGATTATGCAACGAAGGCGCTCGAACGGCTCGGCGTGACCGTCGAACTCGGCCGGGCGGTTACGCGCTGCGATGCCGAGGGTGTCGTCTTCGGCGACACACATTTGCCGGCCAGGACAATCCTGTGGGCGGCGGGCGTCGCCGCTTCGCCGGCCGCCGAATGGCTCGGCGCGGCAGCGGACCGCGCGGGCAGGGTGCTTGTCGAGCCCGACCTCACTGTACCGGGAAACCCGGAGATTTTCGTCATCGGTGACGCAGCGCACGTCCTGCGGCCGGATCGCCGGTTGGTGCCGGGCGTCGCGCCCGCCGCCAAGCAGCAGGGACGGCACGTCGCCACGGCGATCAAGGCAAGGCTTGCCGGTGACGCGACACCGCGTCCTTTCAGCTACAGGCATGACGGCGACCTGGCGACGATAGGCAAGCGCGCGGCGGCCATCGATTTCGGCTGGATCAAGCTTACCGGCCGGCTTGCCTGGTGGCTATGGGGCTTGGCGCATATTTACTTCCTGATCGGCTTTCGTAACCGGCTTGCGGTTTCCCTGAGTTGGCTATGGATCTACTTCACCGGTCAGCGCAGCGCGCGGCTGATCACGCAGGGCGACGACGATAAGGGCTGATTGTTCGCTGCCGGACATTCATCGGCGCGTCACCTCCTCTTGATGGAATCGGCTTCTGGACTCGGCTGGATTTCGGCGCGAAGCTTTGCTTCGGGCAGGACTTGTCACGTCGTGGAAGAAAGAGAAAACGAATGTCCCAATTGCGCCACCTCGTCTCACGCCGCGATTTCCTCGCCGGCGTTGCCGCCAGCGGAGCGCTGATCATGCTGCACCCGTTCTCCGCCCGGGCTCAAGCCAATCAGGCGCATCTGAGGATTATGGAGACGACCGACATCCACGTGAATGTGCTGCCTTACGACTACTACGCCGACAAAGCTAACGACACGATGGGGCTGTCGCGAACGGCATCGTTGATTGAAGCCGTGCGCAAGGAAGCAACCAACGCGATGCTGATCGATAATGGCGACCTTCTGCAAGGCAACCCGATGGGCGACTACATCGCCTACGAGAGGGGGATGAAGGATGGCGATCTGCATCCGGTCATGAAGGGCATGAACCTGCTCGGCTACGAATGCTCGACGCTCGGCAACCACGAGTTCAACTACGGCCTGTCGTTCATGGACAAGGTGCTGGCCGGTGCCAATTTCCCGTTTGTCTGCGCGAATTTGACCCGCGGCACGGAGCTCGCCGCGAACCCGCGCGACGACAAGCTTTATCTCAAGCCTTACGTCATCCTCGACAGGAAGATCAAAGACGGGTCGGGCGCCGAGCAACCGATCAGGATCGGCATCATCGGCTTCGTGCCGCCGCAGATCATGGTCTGGGACCTGAAAAATCTCGAGGGCAGTGTCAAGACGCGCGACATCGTCGAGGCGGCCAAGGCGTGGGTGCCGCAAATGAAGGAAGAAGGCGCCGACATCGTCATTGCGCTCTCCCATTCCGGCATCGACGTGAAGCAAAGCGACATGATGGAGAACGCCTCCTTCTTCGTTGCCGGTGTCGAAGGTATCGATGCGGTGTTCACCGGCCACCAGCATCTGGTCTTCCCCGGCAAGAAGGACTTTCAGTCGCTGGACGCCGTCGATACGGCGAAAGGCACGTTGCAAGGCAAGCCCGCCGTCATGGCCGGCTTCTGGGGCTCGCACATGGGGCTGATCGATCTGTTGCTGGAGCGCGACGGATCGACATGGAAAATCGTTTCGACGACCTCTGAGGCCAGGCCGATCTTTGAGCGGGTCGACAAGACGAACAAGCCGACCGTCGCGGACGACCAGCGCATCATCGACGCGCTCAAACAGGACCACGAGGCGACGCTTGCCTATGTGCGCCGGCCGGTCGGCAAAACCTCGGCGCCGCTCTATTCCTATTTTGCGCTGGTCGCCGATGATCCATCGGTGCAGATCGTCAGCCAGGCGCAGACCTGGTATTTGAAGGACATCCTGAAGAACACAGAGTGGAAGGATATGCCGCTGTTGTCGGCGGCGGCACCGTTCAAGGCCGGCGGGCGCAACGGCGCCGACTATTACACCGACGTGGCGGTGGGCGATATCGCCATCAAGAACGTCGCCGATCTCTACCTCTATCCAAACACGGTGCGCGCCGTTGAAATCACCGGGGCAGAGGTGAAGGAATGGCTGGAAATGTCGGCCGGCATCTTCAACCGGATCGAACCGGGCAAAGCCGACCAGGCGCTCATCAACACTGACTTCCCATCCTATAATTTCGACGTGATCGACGGCGTCACATACAAGATCGATCTGTCGCAGCCACCGAAATATGATTCGAAGGGCGGGCTGGTGAATGCTGGCTCGACCCGCATCATTGACTTGATGTTCGACGGCAAACCGATTGACCCCAAGCGGAAATTCGTCGTCGCCACCAACAACTACCGAGCCGGCGGCGGGGGCAATTTCCCGGAGATCAATGCCTCGAAGATTATCTACGAAGCGCCCGACACCAACCGCGATGTGATCGTGCGCTATATCGTCAGCAAAGGCACCATCAACCCGTCGGCGGACGCCAACTGGTCGTTTGCGCCACTGCCGGGAACCAGCGTCGTATTCGAGACCGGCGCCAAGGCGAAGGAGTTTATTGCGCAAGTGAAGTCGCTGAAGATCGAGCCGGCGGGCGAGGGCGAAGCGGGCTTTGCAAAATACCGCATCACTCTTTGAGGCGAGGATTTGAACGTCGGCTCGAAACTGTCTCAGCGTTAAGATACTGCCCCGATACGGCCAATCCGTTTGAGACAGGGGGCCTCTTCAAGCAGGTGGTGCGAAACGCCGCTTGACGGCGGCATGACCGGATCCAGCGCGTCCGTCGAAATCCCGCCGGAATAATCGTGTGGCAGTCGGTCGATCGAGGCGGGAAGCGGTCGTCGAAGCCGAGCGGGGTTATCTTTCCAAGGCGCCCTGTGGCGGTAGCGCCATTCTGGCCAGCAAGCATCGCAGCAGACAGACCACAAAGGCCATTAAATTCGGGGAAGGGTCCCCAGCAGCGTTGGAATCGCTATGGTTGCAACCGTCCATATGCGCTAGTTTTAGTCATGCGTTATGTCATCGTCATCACGACTGTCACCTTTTTCCTGATCTGGGACGGCATTTACAACCAAGGCCGCTACCTCGACAGGACGGTCAGGGAGGTGACCCGCATCGTGCACTATGTAACGAGCATGGTGTAGTTTCTCTTCGCACCTACGGTTCGCAGACGCGACAAACCTGCCGATTGACGGCACGCTGCCGCTGACACAAAAGAACGCCGGTCCAACGGTCGAGGAGGCTGGGTTGATCCGGCATATCGTTTTCTTCAGCGCACGGCATAAAGCGGATGTCGAGGCAGTGCGCACGGGCCTCCTGGCGCTTGGCAAGATACCTCATTCGCGTCATTTCGAGGTAACGCTCAACACCAAGGTCGACCCGCTCTCGGATGAGATCGATGTGGTCGTCTACGCCGAGTTCGAGGACGAAGCGGCGCTCGCCGCCTACAAGGCGCATCCGCTCTATGCAGAGACGACCAGCCGGGTCAAACCTCTGCGCGAATTACGCTATTCGGCCGACATCGTTGCAAGTTGACCGCCTCCCAAGGCAGATTTGACGTCGCGGAGGGGCTCCGCGCCGTAGCCCGCTTCACTCCGTCTGAGCCGCGGAGGTTTCGGTCGGATCGACGCCCGGCCGCTTTGGCGCGTTCCAGATCAGCACGGCGATAACTGCTATCGCAATAACGGCTAGGGCGATGAAAAGGTCTCTTCCCATAGCAATGAGCTAGGATGATTTTTGCGGGCGGCAAGTCGGCTCCTCGCGGCCGAGGCCTGCGATCGCCGCTGAGGCACCGGCTAAGCCCTTGAACCATTTTCAGGAATGAGGCACATCGCGCGGGACATGACCGAAAACACCCCCGCAAGGCCTCATCCGCTCGATCACCTGGTGCTGCCGACAGCAAGCCTCGATGTTGCGCGGGCGCGCTTGGCCCTGCTCGGCTTTACCGTTGCGCCGACAGGTATCCACCCTTTCGGAACGCAAAACTGCTGTGTCTTTCTCACCGACGGCACCTATCTCGAGCCGCTCGCGGTCGCTGACCGGCAGGCCGTGGCAACGGCGATCGCGAACCGCAATGTCTTTGTCGTGCGTGATCGCACGTATCGCGAAGAAAACGGCGATGAAGGATTTTCTGCCGTGGCGCTGGGCACCGAAAGCGCCGCCGCGGACCACGCGCGCTACATGGAAGCCGGTCTGTCGGCGGGAAACGCGCTAAGCTTTTCGCGCGCCTTCACCGATGCGGCGGGAAAGAGCGATACCGCATCGTTCAAACTGGCCTTCGCGGCTACAGGCAAGACAGCGGACGCTTTTCTCTTCGCCTGCGAGCGGATCAATGCGCCGAACGTCGACCGCACTGCGTTGCAGGCCCACGCTAATGGCGCAACCGGCATTGTCGAAGTCGTGGCAGTCACTGGCGAACCTTTCGAACAAGGCCGTTTGATTTCGATCGCAGCCGGAATCGAGGCGCAGGGCGGCGGCACTGTCTATGAGCTGCCGAATGCCGTCGTGACCGTTCTGGATCCTGCAGCCTATTCGGCACGCTTCGGCATTCCTGCCGGCGCACCATCTGAACTCCGCTTTGCCGGGATCGTCTTTTCGATTAGGCACGGCGATGCCGTCGCCAAGCTGCTTGCAGCCAATTCTGTCGAACACCACATGCGCGGCGGTGATACCATCGTGCCGCCGGCGCCAGGGCAGGGCGCAGCCTTCATTTTCCGGGAGATCGCATGAACAAGCTCAATCCACTGATGCCGAACTCTTCCGTTGCGGTCGGCAAAGTCATTTTCGGCAACAGCGCGCCCCTATCGCTGATCGCTGGTCCATGCCAGCTGGAATCGCGGCAGCACGCTTTCGACATGGCCGGTGCGCTAAAGGAATTGACCGACAGGCTCGGCATTGGGCTCGTCTACAAGACCAGCTACGACAAGGCCAATCGCACCTCGCTTGGCGGCACGCGCGGCGCGGGACTTGAAGCGGCAATGCCGATCTTCGACGACTTGCGCAGGAATTTTGCGCTGCCGATCCTGACCGACGTCCACACTGAGGAACAATGCGCGATCGTCGCTCCGCATGCCGATATCCTGCAGATTCCTGCCTTCCTCAGCCGCCAGACCGATTTGCTGATTGCTGCGGCAAGAACCGGCAAGGTGGTCAATGTGAAGAAGGGGCAATTCCTCGCGCCGTGGGACATGAAGAACGTCGTCGCCAAGATCATCGGCTCCGGCAACGCCAATGTCTTGGTCACCGAGCGCGGCGCATCCTTTGGTTACAACACCCTGGTGTCCGACATGCGGGCGCTGCCGATCATGGCCGAGATCGGCGCGCCGGTGATTTTCGATGCCACCCATTCCGTGCAGCAGCCGGGTGGGCAGGGCGGTTCGTCTGGCGGCGACCGGCGCTTTGTCGAGACGCTGGCGCGCGCGGCCGTCGCGGTTGGCGTCGCCGGCGTCTTCATCGAGACGCACCAGGACCCCGACAACGCGCCTTCCGACGGTCCCAACATGGTGCCGCTAAAGGATCTTCCCGCATTGCTTGAACGGCTGATGGCGTTCGATCGCATTGCCAAAAGCGTGGGTTGAACCAGCAGTTGCGCCACAGCAGCGCCGCCAGGAAACTTTGAAGAATTTCGAACCTGCCTGGAACCTTAGCCCGCGGCCCTCATTGTCAAAATCTAATGTCAACGACGACGAGGAGCACACCATGACGACCCAGACGGGACACACCGAAGCCATCGCCGCTTCGCGGGTTATCGGCACATCGGTCTACAATACGGAAGGCACTCATATCGGCGACATCGAGGACGTCATGCTCGACAAGCTGTCGAACGGAATCATGTTTGCCGTGATCGGTTTTGGTGGATTTCTCGGCATCGGCGAGAAATACCACGCCATTCCGTGGGCGAGCCTTGACTATGACGAGAACAAGGGCGGCTATGTCGTGCCGTTCACCAAAGACCAGCTGATGGCCGCTCCTTCCTATTCGATCAACGAGTTGACCGGCGCCGACGGCGAGGCCGCGCGTGATGCCTCATATAACTACTACAAGGTCGAGCCTTACTGGCACTGACCTTACTGGCACTGACTAAGTCTCCTGGAATCAAAAAGGCCCCCGGGAAATCGGGGGCCTTTCGATGTGGCGGGATGCTACTGCGCAATCTGCAGGGCCGGCAAAGGCGACGATCCCTGCGGGGGTTGCTGATTGTCGCACGACGTCAGGAACGCAGCCGCGATCAGGAACAAACTCACAATACCGCTCAACTGGGACATGGCGAAACTCCTCCTGTTTCGCCCCGCGCGACAACAGCCATAAACCAGAAACCGGCATGCCGCGTATGACAAATGATGACAGCGCTTCGTGCTTCGTGAATCCGTAGCGCGCGGGCAATATTTGCAAGTGCCCCGATTGCGTTTTGCGGCGCTTTGGCTAAGAGGTGCGCGACGCTTCAATCGATCAATCGGGGACATCGCAATGACGGCCATCATCGACATTGTCGGGCGTGAAATCCTGGACAGCCGCGGAAATCCGACCGTCGAGGTCGACGTCGTGCTCGAAGACGGTTCGATGGGTCGCGCCGCGGTGCCTTCCGGCGCCTCGACCGGCGCGCATGAGGCGGTCGAACTGCGCGATGGCGGCCCCCGCTATCTCGGCAAGGGCGTGCTCACGGCGGTCGAGGCGGTGAACGGCGAGCTGTTCGAGGCGATCGGCGGCATGGAGGCAGAGAATCAGATCCATATCGACCAGACCATGATCGAGCTCGATGGTACGCCCAATAAGAGCCGGCTCGGCGCCAATGCCATCCTCGGCGTGTCGCTGGCTGTGGCCAAGGCTGCGGCCGAAGCGGCCGACCTGCCGCTCTATCGTTATGTCGGCGGCACCAAGGCCCATGTGCTGCCGGTGCCTATGATGAACATCATCAATGGCGGCGCGCATGCCGACAACCCGATCGATTTCCAGGAATTCATGATCCTGCCGATCGGCGCGCCGACGCTGCGCGACGGCGTGCGCTGGGGCTCGGAGATCTTTCATACGCTGCGAAAGAAGCTGAAGGACGCCGGCCATAACACCAATGTCGGCGACGAGGGCGGCTTTGCCCCCAACCTGAAGAGCGCGCCGGCCGCGCTCGACTTCATCATGGAATCGATCGAGCAGGCTGGCTTCAAGCCCGGCGAGGAGGTTGCGCTGGGCCTCGACTGCGCGGCGACCGAATTCTTCAAGGATGGCAACTACGTCTATGAAGGCGAGAGGAAAACCCGCGACCCGAAGGTGCAGGCCAGATATCTGGCCAAACTTGCTGCCGACTACCCGATCATCACCATTGAGGACGGCCTGGCGGAGGATGACTGGGACGGTTGGAAAATACTGACCGATCTCATCGGCAAGCAAACGCAGCTGGTTGGCGACGATCTGTTCGTCACCAACACGGCGCGGCTGCGCGACGGCATCCGCATGGGTGTCGCCAATTCGATCCTGGTCAAGGTCAACCAGATCGGCTCGCTTACCGAAACGCTCGACGCCGTCGAGACCGCGCACAAGGCCGGCTATACCGCGGTGATGTCGCACCGCTCGGGCGAGACCGAGGATTCGACCATCGCCGACCTCGCCGTTGCCACCAATTGCGGGCAGATCAAGACGGGCTCGCTGTCACGCTCGGATCGCATGGCCAAGTACAACCAGCTCATCCGCATTGAGGAGGAGCTCGGCAAGCAGGCGCGATATGCCGGCAAGTCGATCGTGAAAAGCTGATTTCGAGAGAAAATCCGTGGCGGCGAGGGCGGGGACATTCCCGCCCTTTTTTGCTTCCTGGCTCTGAATCCAACAGGCTGTAACCGTCCATTAAGCACAATCGGGCGACAAAGGCGGCGTAGAGGATTCGGACCATGTGGACACGCCAGCACAAGCAAAGAAACACCGGCCGGCTGATCATCCCCTCGCTCTGCGTGGTGTTCCTGACTTATTTCGGCTTCCATGCCTATCATGGCGAGTTCGGCATCTATTCCAAGTATCAGCTCGAAGCTGAGACTGCCGAATTGCAGGGCAGGCTCGATGCCGTCAGGGCGCGCCGGATCGATCTCGAGCGCCGCGTTCAGCTGATGCATGAGGGCACCCTGGAGAAGGACATGCTGGACGAGCAGGCGCGCAAGGCGCTTAATCTGTCCCACGCGGACGAGATCACCATCATGCTGCCGGTTGCAAGATAACCGGATTTCAGTTAATCGGTGATATTTGCAATGATTTTAATTGCTTAGATGCATGACAGCCATGCGTTTTCGGCATGGCGAAAGCCTTCCCTGCATGTTAGCCTGCCTCAAATCGGTGGGAGAACTGATCTCCCTCGCTGTCCGCCAAGAGACGCCAACAGGGAGTGATGCATGGCCACCGCCACCAGAAAAGCGCCTGCCAAATCCAAATCGGACGGCAAAACGCCGGGCCTTTCCACCCCAAAGCCTGTTGAATTCACCAAAGACCAGGAGCTTGCCGCCTACCGGCGCATGCTGCTCATCCGCCGCTTCGAGGAAAAGGCCGGCCAGCTTTACGGCATGGGCTTCATCGGCGGTTTCTGCCACCTCTACATCGGGCAGGAAGCGGTCGTTACCGGCATGAAGATGGCGCTGATCGATGGCGACCAGATGATCACCGCCTATCGCGACCATGGTCATATGCTGGCCATGGAGTTGTCGCCGCGCGGCGTCATGGCCGAACTGACCGGGCGCCGTAGCGGCCTGTCCAGAGGCAAGGGCGGCTCGATGCACATGTTCTCCAAGGAGAAGCATTTTTACGGCGGCCACGGCATCGTCGGCGCGCAAGTGTCGCTCGGCACCGGCATTGCGTTCGCCAACCGCTATCGCGGCAACAACAATGTGACGCTGACCTATTTCGGCGATGGCGCGGCGAATCAAGGCCAAGTCTACGAAAGCTTCAACATGGCCTCGCTGTGGAAGCTTCCGGTGATCTACATCATCGAGAACAACCGCTACGCCATGGGCACCTCGGTCTCGCGCTCGTCGGCCGAGACGGATTTCTCGCACCGCGGCGCGTCCTTCAAGATTCCAGGCATCCAGGTCGACGGCATGGATGTGCGCGCTGTAAAGGCAGCCGGCGACCTCGCCGCCGAATGGTGCCGCGCCGGCAACGGGCCGCTCATTCTCGAAATGCAGACCTATCGTTACCGCGGCCATTCGATGTCGGATCCGGCTAAATACCGCTCCAAGGAAGAAGTGCAGAAAATGCGCTCCGAACGTGACCCGATCGAGCAGGTTAAGGCGCGGCTGCTCGATAAGAAATGGGCAAGCGAGGACGAACTCAAGGCCATCGACAAGGAAGTCCGCGACGTTGTCGCCGACGCCGCAGAATTTGCCCAGAACGACGCGGAGCCAGATCCGTCCGAGCTCTGGACCGACATCGTACTTTAACGAGAGGGCAAGGACATGCCGATCGAAATTCTCATGCCCGCCCTCTCGCCGACCATGGAAGAGGGTAATGTTTCGAAGTGGTTGAAGAAAGAAGGCGACAAGGTCGCGGCCGGTGACGCCATTGCCGAAATCGAGACCGACAAGGCAACGATGGAAGTCGAAGCCGTCGACGACGGCACGCTTGCCAAGATCGTGGTTCCTGCCGGCACCGAAGGCGTCAAGGTCAACACACTGATCGCTGTGCTGGCCGTCGATGGCGAAGACATCGACGAGGCGGGCGAAGGCATTGGCGAGGAGGCTGTCGTGTCGCAAGCGGCAGCGCCCGCGGCTGCTCCGCCCCCCGTTGCTGCTCCGGCCAAGAGCGAAGCGGCAGCACCTGTTGCCGCCGCACCCAGGCTGGAAATTGCCGCCGATCCGGACATCCCGGCCGGCACCGAAATGGTCTCGACCACGGTGCGTGAAGCGTTGCGCGACGCAATGGCTGAGGAAATGCGCCGCGACGGCGACGTCTTCGTCATGGGCGAGGAAGTCGCCGAGTACCAGGGCGCCTACAAGATCACACAAGGCCTGTTGCAGGAATTCGGTCCGCGGCGCGTAGTCGACACGCCGATCACCGAGCACGGCTTTGCCGGCGTTGGTGTTGGCGCGGCGATGGCCGGCCTGAAGCCGATCGTCGAATTCATGACCTTCAACTTCGCCATGCAGGCGATCGACCAGATCATCAATTCAGCCGCCAAGACGCTCTACATGTCCGGCGGCCAGATGGGCGCCCCGATCGTCTTTCGCGGCCCGAACGGCGCGGCTGCCCGCGTCGCCGCGCAGCATTCGCAATGCTATGCCGCCTGGTACAGCCATGTTCCCGGGTTGAAGGTGGTGATGCCCTATACCGCCGCCGACGCCAAGGGTCTGCTCAAGGCGGCGATCCGTGACCCGAACCCGGTCATCTTCCTCGAGAACGAAATCCTTTACGGCCACTCCTTCGACGTGCCGAAGATGGACGATTTCGTGCTGCCGATCGGCAAGGCGCGCATTCACAAATCCGGCAAGGACGTGACCATCGTCTCGTTCGGCATCGGTATGACCTACGTGATCAAGGCCGAGGCGGAGTTGCGCGGCATGGGCATCGATGCCGAGATAATCGACTTGCGCACCATCCGCCCGCTCGACTTCGACACGATCATCGCCTCGGTCAAAAAGACCAATCGCCTCGTGGTGGTCGAGGAAGGCTTTCCGCAGAACTCGGTCGGCGACCATGTCGCCAATCAGGTCTCGCAGCGCGCCTTCGATTTCCTCGATGCACCGGTCATTACAATTGCCGGCAAGGACGTGCCGATGCCCTATGCGGCGAACCTCGAAAAGCTGGCGCTGCCCAATGTCGGCGAGGTCGTCGAGGCGGTCAAAGCCGTCACGTATCGCTGAGCAGGGCGGGAGGACAAAATGCCTATCAACATCACCATGCCGGCGCTGTCGCCCACAATGGAAGAGGGCAACCTTTCCAAGTGGCTGGTCAAGGAGGGCGACAAGGTTTCGCCCGGCGACGTGATTGCCGAGATCGAGACCGACAAGGCAACGATGGAAGTCGAAGCCGTCGACGAAGGCACGGTTGCCAAGCTGGTGGTTCCGGCCGGCACTGAAGGCGTCAAGGTCAATGCGCTGATCGCGGTGTTGGCGGCTGAGGGCGAGGATGCGGCGGCCGCCGCGAAAAGCGGTGACGGCGCCGCGCCGGCAAAGGCTGAGGCGAAGCAGGACAAAGCACCAATCTCCCCACCCGTGGGGGAGATGTCGACGAAGTCGACAGAGGGGGGCGCTGTCCCTCCTGCCGCAGGGAGCGAGGCGCGCCCCTCTGGCCTGCCGGCCATCTCCCCCACACGGGGGGAGATCAGCCAATCCGCAAACGGTGAGCGCATCTTCGCCTCGCCGCTGGCCCGGCGCATCGCCAGCGAAGCTGGTATAGATGTCGCGGCGCTGACAGGCTCCGGCCCCCGCGGCCGCGTGGTAAAGGCCGATGTCGATGCCGCAATTTCCAGTGGCGGCGCCAAGGCGGCACCAGCAGCAAAAGCGGCGCCCGCCGGCGCTCCGGCGCCTGCGGCCGCAGCACCCAAACCAATGTCCGACGAGCAGGTGCTCAAACTGTTTGCCGAAGGCTCCTACGAGCTGGTCCCCCACGACAATATGCGCAAGACCATTGCGCGGCGGCTGGTCGAGGCCAAAACCACCATCCCGCATTTCTATCTGACGCTCGACTGCGAGCTCGACGCGCTTCTGGCCCTGCGCACGCAGATCAATGCGGCCGCCCCGGCGAAGAAGACCGAGAAGGGCGAAACGCCGGCCTACAAGCTTTCGGTCAACGACATGGTTATCAAGGCTCTGGCCATGGCGCTGATGGCGGTGCCGGATGCCAATGTGTCGTGGACAGAAAACGCCATGGTCAAGCACAAGCATGCCGATGTCGGCGTTGCCGTGTCGATCCCCGGCGGCCTGATCACCCCGATCATCCGGCGTGCCGATGAAAAGACGCTGTCCGTCATCTCCAACGAGATGAAGGATCTTGCCGGCCGCGCCCGTAGTCGCAAGCTGAAACCGGAAGAATATCAGGGCGGCACCACGGCGGTGTCCAATCTCGGTATGTTCGGCGTCAAGGATTTTTCTGCCGTCATCAACCCGCCGCATGCGACGATCCTGGCGGTCGGCGCCGGCGAGCAACGCGCAGTGGTGAAGAACGGCGAGATCAAGATCGCCACGATCATGTCGGTGACGTTGTCGACCGATCACCGCGCCGTCGACGGTGCGCTCGGCGCCGAGTTGCTCGTCGCCTTCAAACGCATGGTCGAAAACCCGATGGGCATGCTGGTTTAAGAGAGGGGAACAGGGCGGTGCGGAAATTCTTCACCAGCCTTTTTGCCTTCTTTCTTTCCGGTTTGGCGGGCGGATTGGTGGCGCAGTGGCTCGCCGTCGCTACCAATGCCGACGTAGAGTACATCCTTGTGTTCATGATCTCGGCTCTCGTCACCGTCCTCGTGACGGTCGCGTTCTTCATCGCACAATTCATGTCGGACCCACGACGGGCAACAAAGCTGACGGCGATCATAGGGGTAGCGTTTTTTGTGCTCGTTGGAGTTGCCCTGATCGGCTGGACTTTCTCCCAGCCCCCAGGCAAGAGCCAGTGGTCGGGCGATCTTCCCGTAGTCGCAGGTCTCGTCCTGCCAGGCATCGCTACGGTGCTGGTCCAGTGGCTTTTCGTGCGCTGGCGATTGGCGCGCTCGCAACCGGGTTTCGGCGGGGCAGGCACATGAAGACGGTCCTCTGCTACGGCGATTCGCTTACCTGGGGCTATGACGCGGCAAACCTCGGCCGGCATCCGCTGGAAGATCGCTGGCCGAGCGTGCTGCAGGCGGCATTGGGCAGCGGCGTCGAGGTCATCGCCGAAGGCCTGAATGGCCGAACCACCGCCTTTGACGATCACTTGGCCGGAGCGGACCGCAATGGCGCAAGGCTGTTGCCAACCATCCTGACGACGCACGCACCGATCGACTTGATCGTCATCATGCTCGGCGCCAACGATATGAAGCCGTGGATTCATGGTAATCCGGTCGCGGCCAAGCAAGGCATGCAACGCCTGATCGATATCGTGCGCGGTCACGATTACCCGTTCGATTGGCCGGCGCCGCAGATCCTGATCGTCGCGCCGCCCGTAGTCAGCCGCACGGAAAACGCCGAGTTCAAGGAAATGTTCGCCGGCGGCGATGACGCGTCAAAGCGGCTGGCGCCGCAATATTCCGCCCTTGCCGACGAGGCCGGCTGCGGCTTCTTCGATGCCGGCACGGTAGCCAAAACCACGCCGCTCGACGGCGTCCACCTGGACGCAGAAAACACGCGGAACGTCGGGCAAGCGCTGGCGCCGCTCGTGCGCCTCATGTTGGAATTGTGAAGGAGAAAGCCGTGGCTGAGAACTACGACGTCATCATCATCGGCTCCGGCCCCGGCGGCTATGTCACTGCAGTGCGTTCGGCCCAGCTTGGCTTCAAGACGGCGATCGTCGAGCGCGAGCACTTGGGCGGCATCTGCCTCAACTGGGGCTGCATTCCGACCAAAGCGCTGCTGCGCTCCGCCGAGATCATGCACTATTCGGATCATCTGAAGGACTACGGCCTGAAGATCGATGGCAAGGTCAGCGTCGACACAGCCGCCGTCGTCGATCGCTCGCGAAAGGTCTCGCTGCGGCTCAACGGCGGCGTCGGCTTCCTGATGAAAAAGAACAAGGTTGACGTCATCTGGGGCGAAGCCAAGCTGACCAAACCTGGCGAGATCGTCGTGTCGAAATCGTCGAAGAAGCCGATGGAGCCGCAGCCGCCGGCGCCCAAGGGCGTCAAGGGCGAGGGCACCTACAGCGCCAAGCACATCATTCTGGCGACCGGAGCGAGGCCGCGCGCATTGCCCGGCATCGAGCCGGACGGCAAGTTGATCTGGACCTATTTCGAGGCCATGGTGCCGAAAGAGATGCCGAAATCGCTGCTGGTGATGGGCTCGGGCGCCATCGGCATCGAGTTCGCCTCGTTCTACCGCACCATGGGCGCCGAGGTGACGGTGGTCGAACTGCTGCCGGCTGTGATGCCGGTCGAGGACGCCGAGGTCTCGAAATTCGCGCAGAAGCAGTTCGAGAAGCAGGGCATGAAGATCATTCTAGAAGCCAAGGTGACCAAGGTCGAGCAGGGCACTAACTCGGTCACGGCGCATGTCGAGATGAAGGACGGCAAGGTCGAGAAGATCACCGCCGATCGTATGATCTCGGCCGTCGGCGTACAGGGTAACATCGAAAACCTCGGCCTCGAGACGCTCGGCGTGAAGACGGACCGCGGTTGCGTCGTCGTCGACGGCTACGGCAAGACAAATGTGCCGGGCGTCTACGCCATCGGCGACGTTGCCGGACCGCCGATGCTCGCCCACAAGGCCGAGCATGAGGGCGTGGTCTGTGTGGAAAAGATCGCCAATTTCCCCGGCGTGCATGCCATCGACAAGCTGAAGATCCCGGGCTGCACCTATTGCAATCCGCAAGTCGCCTCGGTCGGACTGACGGAAGCCAAAGCGAAAGCCGATGGCAAGGACATCCGCGTCGGCCGCTTCCAGTTCGCCGCAAACGGCAAGGCGATTGCGCTGGGCGAAGACCAAGGCTTCGTCAAGACCATTTTCGACAAGAAGACCGGCCAGTTGCTGGGTGCCCACATGGTCGGCGCAGAAGTAACCGAACTGATCCAGGGCTTCGTCGTGGCGATGAATCTGGAGACCACCGAGGAAGAGCTGATGCACACGATCTTCCCGCACCCGACGCTGTCGGAGATGATGAAGGAGAGTGTACTCGACGCCTATGGCCGCGCACTGAATGCATGATAAATTAGTTGGGCGAGTCTCACACGGAAGACACAGAGGAACTCGACGGCAGAGCAATTCGTTTCGCAGGCATCATCCATCATACAAGGAGAGGGCATATGGAAATGAACGGCGTGGGCTGGGTTGCAGCCATCATCATCGGCGGCCTGGCGGGATGGCTCGCCGAGATGGTCATGAAGAGCAATACCGGCATCCTCATGAACATCGTTCTCGGCATTGTCGGCGCAATAGTGTTGAATGCCATCTTGCAGGCCCTGAACATCGGCATCTTCGGCGTCGGCTGGATAGCCTATCTGATCACCGGCTTCATCGGTGCCTGCATTCTGATTGCGGTCGGACGACTGGTGCGCCGCTAACCTCTGTCGGCACTTGCTATGCGAAAAAGGCCACCGCGGCATGCGTGATCGCGGCCTTTTTCTTTTCTCCGAAAAGTCCTAGATGACGTGGGTAGAGCGAGCGCTGGACAAGCGCTTGCCAATGAGCCGGGTTTCACATGGTCACCGTCCTCGACACGATTGCCAATGCGCCGCGCCTGCGGCATCCCGAAAAGGCGCACAAGCCGGATCAGGACGTACTGCGCAAGCCTGACTGGATCCGCGTCAAGGCGCCGATGTCGAAAGGCTATGCCGAGACGCGCGAAATCGTGAAGTCTCACAAACTGGTGACGGTTTGCGAAGAGGCGGGCTGCCCCAATATCGGCGAGTGCTGGGAGAAGAAGCACGCCACCTTCATGATCATGGGCGAGATCTGCACGCGGGCCTGCGCCTTTTGCAATGTCGCCACCGGCATCCCGACCGCACTCGATCCCGACGAGCCGGCGCGCGTCGCGCATGCGGTCAAGCAAATGGGCTTGAGCCATGTCGTCATCACCTCCGTCGATCGCGACGATCTGGCCGACGGCGGGGCCCAGCATTTTGCTGATGTCATCCGTGCGATCAGGGCAGCAACCCCGTCGACGACGATCGAAATCCTGACGCCCGATTTCCTGCGCAAGGACGGTGCGCTGGAGATCGTGGTGGCGGCCAGGCCGGATGTTTTCAACCATAATCTCGAGACCGTGCCGTCTAACTATCTGACGGTTCGGCCGGGCGCGCGCTATTTCCACTCGATCAGGCTCTTGCAGCGGGTCAAGGAGCTTGACCCCTCGATCTTCACCAAGTCCGGCATCATGGTCGGCCTTGGCGAGGAGCGGAACGAAATTCTGCAGCTGATGGACGATTTGCGTTCGGCCAATGTCGACTTCATGACCATCGGCCAATATCTGCAGCCGTCGAAGAAGCACCATCCGGTGATCCGCTTCGTCACGCCGGAGGAATTCAAGTCCTTTGAGACGATCGGCAGGACCAAGGGCTTCCTGCTGGTAGCGTCGAGCCCGCTGACGCGCTCGTCGCACCATGCCGGGGACGACTTTGCCAGGTTGCGCGCGGCGCGCGAAGCGTTTCTCAAAAAGTCCGCCTAACACTGGTTTTATGCCACAATTCGAAGCCCATCGCCGCGTTGCGCATACGCCGGAGCAGATGTTCGCTCTGGTCGCCGATGTCGAATCCTATCCGCAATTCCTGCCGCTTTGCGAGGCACTGACGGTTCGCTCACGCAAGGAACGCGACGGGCGCACCTTGCTCATCGCCGACATGAGCATCGGCTACAAGGCGATCCGCGAGACCTTTACCACGCAGGTGCTGCTGAAGCCGGACGAGAACGCCATAGATGTCAAATACATCGACGGCCCTTTCAAATATCTGAGCAATGTCTGGCGCTTCGACCCGGCGGACGGCGCTGGTTGCAACGTCTGCTTCTTTATCGACTACGAGTTCAAGAGCCGCATTTTGGGTGCGTTGATGGGAACCATGTTCGACCGCGCCTTCCGCATGTTCTCCGAGGCGTTCGAGAAACGGGCCGAAATCATCTACGGCGCGCCATCGACGGCCTGATCCGCAGCGAGCGCGCGCAGACCCAGTTCAAGCGCATGACGGACCGTCTCCCTGCGGATGTAATCGCGGCCCTTGTCGGCGAACAGCTGGCATTCGCTGACTACCGGCCGGCCAGCCACGGCAACGCCGAACCAGACCAGGCCGACAGGTTTTTCCGCCGAGCCGCCGTCCGGACCGGCGATGCCGGTCACCGCCAGGGCGAGCCCGGCCGGCGAATGCGCCAAGGCTCCGGCCGCCATCTCCACCGCAGTCTCGCGCGAGACCGCGCCGTGCGCCTCGAGCGTAGCGGCCGAGACGCCGAGCATCTCGGTCTTGGCCTGGTTGGAATAGGTGATGAAGCCGCGATCGACCACCGCGGAAGAGCCGGCGATGTCGGTCAGCGCGGCGATGATCATGCCGCCGGTGCAGCTCTCCGCCGTCGCCAGCATCATGCCGCGCTGCTGGCAGGCCTTAAGCAGGGCATCTGCGAGACCGCTATTGCTCATTCAGGGACATCCCCTGGAAACACAACGCTGGCAGTCGCGATGGCCGCTATGCCTTCCTCACGGCCGACGAAGCCGAGCTTCTCATTGGTTGTCGCCTTGATCGAGATGCGATCGCGCGAAATTCGCAGCATTGCCGAAAGCGCTTCGGTCATGGCCTCGCGATGCGGGCCGACGCGCGGCGCCTCGCAGATCAGGGTGATATCGGCGTTGGCGATGCGTCCGCCGCGCGCGCGCACCAGCTTCACCGCGTGTTCGACGAAGATGCGTGAAGCGGCCCCTTTCCACTGCGGGTCGGAGGGCGGGAAATGCGTGCCGATGTCACCGGCGCCGCAGGTGGCGAGCAGGGCGTCGGTCAAGGCGTGGAGACCGACATCGGCATCCGAATGGCCGGACAACTTCCTATCGTGTGGAATGGCGACGCCGCACAGGGTGACATGGTCGCCGGGCACGAACGCATGGACGTCATAGCCATTGCCGGTTCGGATGTCGGGAAAACGCGGGGCGCTGGAAAGCCGCTGATCCGCCATTGCAATATCCCGTGCCCAGGTCAGTTTGACGTTGTCCGGCGAGCCGGGAACGATCTTCACCGGAATATGCGCCCATTCGGCGATTGCCGCATCGTCGGTGAAATCCGCTTTGCCCAGATGATGAGCCTTTTCGTGCGCAGCCAGGATCGGCCAGAACGGAAAGCCTTGCGGTGTCTGTGCGGCATGAAGCCCGGCCCTGGACACGGTTTCGCCGATCATGCCTTCGGCCGTTTCGCGCTTGAGCGTATCGGCAACCGGCAAGGCAGGCAGTGCCCCCTGGCGCTCGCCAATGGCGGCGATCGTGCGGTCTATCAGTTCCGCATCGACAAACGGCCGGGCCGCATCATGGATCAAGACCCGGCCCGGCGCATTGCTTCTCAACGCCAGCAGTCCAAGGCGGACGGACTCCTGCCGTGACGTACCGCCGGTCACCGCGACGACACGGTCGGCGTTCGCACCGGCCGCACGGCGGAAAAGCGCGCCGTCGTCGGCATGGATAGCAACGACGACAGGTCCAATCTTCGGATGCGTCAGAAAGGCGCCGAGCGTGCGTGCGATAACGGCGCCGCCGCCGATTTGCTGGTACTGCTTCGGCCCCTTGGCCTGTCCGGCGCGCGCGCCGCGGCCGGCAGCAACGATGACCACGGCGACCTTGTCGTCCGCAGCTTGCTTTTCGCTCGCATCTCTCATGCCGAGACGCTTAACGCATGATCCCGAAAAGTGGTATCGCTTTTGGAAGACCCAGGATTGATGCGGTGCGGCGATCCGTATTTTTCCCAAATGCGCCTTAATGTCACGACATTGCGCGTTGCACATTGCCGCCGTTCTGGCTAGAGAATGTGCAGCAACCGAAGGTGCTTGGTTTTTGTGCATGCCTGATGTGACCAAATTGGCTTCGCCGCTGGATGTGGGTGGCGTGAGAATCCGCAATCGCGTATTTCTCGCGCCCATGTCGGGCATCACCGACGAACCGTTCCGGCAACGCGCCCATGCGCATGGCGCCGGGCTGGTCGTATCGGAAATGGTGGCGAGCGGCGAGCTTGCAAAGGGCAGGGCTGGTTCCGGCCTGCGCATCCGTCATTCCGGGCTGCCTGTCCACATGGTCCAGCTTGCCGGCCGTGAGGCGGCGCACATGGCCGAGGGCGCGCGAATCGCAGCCGGCGAAGGCGCCGACATCGTCGACATCAACATGGGCTGTCCGGCCAAAAAGGTGACGGGCGGCTATGCCGGTTCGGCACTGATGCGAGATCTCGACCACGCGCTGTCGCTGATCGAAGCGGTAGTCGGCGCGGTCGACGTGCCGGTCACGGTCAAAATGCGGCTCGGCTGGGACGAAGGCGCGCTCAACGCGCCGATGCTGGCGCGACGCGCCGAGCAGGCCGGGGTGATGATGGTGACGGTGCATGGCCGCACACGTTGCCAGTTCTATCAGGGCACGGCCGACTGGCGTGCCATCGCACGCGTCAAGCAGGCCGTCTCGATCCCTGTGGTTGCCAATGGCGATGTCGGCTCGCCGGCGGAGGCAGCGTCGATCCTCGAGCAGTCTGGCGCCGACGCGGTGATGGTCGGCCGCGCGCACTATGGCGCGCCTTGGACGGCCGGCAGCATTGTAGCGGCCGCGCTGGCCGAGCCGGTATCCGGCATGCCGGAAAGCCCGCAAGCGCTGTCCGACTACGTCATTGCCCATTACGAAGACATGCTGGCGCTTTATGGCGAGGAAAGCGGAGTGCGCCAGGCGCGCAAGCATCTCGGCTGGTATCTCGACCGCCACGCCGCCACAAGCGACGACCGGCGCAAGGCCATACTCACGTCTTTCGAGCCTGGGCGCGTCATTGCCTTGCTGCGCGACGTATTTTCGAGCGCTCCCGAAGCAGCGAACCTGCGGAGTGCGGCATGAACGCCACCGTCACACAGAGCACGGATATGGCGGACGCCGCGCATATTGTGCTCAACACCATTCGTCGGCCGGTGATCATGGTCGATCCGCAAGGCTTCATCACCTTCGCCAATGCCGATGCCGAGGATTTTTTCCGTTCGAGCGCCACGATGCTCGCCCGCAACACGCTGCACAAGCTCATTCCTTTCGGCAGCCCGCTGCTGACGCTTGTCGACCAGGTGCGCGAGCGCCGGGCGCCAGTCAACGAATACCGGGTGGACGTGTCGTCGCCGCGGCTCGGCATCGAGAAGGTGGTCGATCTCTACGTCGCGCCTGTGACGGAATTTCCAGGCTCCGTCGTGGTAATGTTCCAGGAACGCTCAATGGCCGACAAGATCGACCGGCAGATGACGCATCGCGGTGCGGCGCGCTCGGTCACCGGCCTTGCCGCGATGCTTGCCCATGAGATCAAGAACCCGCTGTCCGGCATTCGTGGTGCCGCGCAGCTGCTTGAACTGTCGGCGTCCGACGAGGATCGCGCACTGACCAGGCTGATCACCGACGAGACCGACCGCATTGTCTCGCTGGTCGACCGCATGGAGGTGTTTTCGGACGAGCGGCCGATCGACCGCTACCCCGTCAACATCCATGTCGTGCTCGACCATGTCAAGGCAATCGCCAAGAACGGTTTTGCCAAGAGGATCAAGATATTAGAGGATTATGATCCATCATTGCCTCCGGTTTTTGCCAATCGCGACCAGCTCATCCAGGTGTTTCTCAATCTGGTAAAAAATGCCGCCGAGGCGATCGGCAGCGATCCGCAGGGCGAGATCATGCTGTCGACCGCCTTCCGCCCGGGCATCCGTGTTTCCGTGCCCGGAACGCAGGACCGCGTGTCGCTGCCATTGGAATTCTGCGTGCGCGACAACGGTTCGGGTGTCTCCGAAGATATTCTGCCGATCCTGTTCGATCCCTTCATCACCACTAAGCCGAACGGCTCCGGTCTCGGTCTGGCGCTGGTCGCAAAGATCGTCGGCGAGCATGGCGGCATCATTGAATGCGAATCGACGCCGCGCGGGACCACCTTCCGCATCCTGATGCCGGCGTGGAAAGAAACCCAGTTTGGCACCGACGACGACGTTGAAGGAGACCGCAAATGACCGTTCGCGGCAATATTCTCGTCGCTGACGACGATGCGGCCATCCGCACAGTCCTCAACCAGGCGCTTTCGCGCGTCGGCCACGACGTGCGTGTCACCTCCAACGCTTCGACGCTGTGGCGCTGGGTGGCGGCGGGCGAGGGCGATCTGGTCATCACCGACGTTGTCATGCCCGACGAGAACGCCTTCGACATGCTACCGCGCATCAAGAAGGCGCGACCGGAACTGCCGGTCATCGTCATGAGTGCGCAGAACACGTTCATGACAGCAATTCGTGCCTCCGAAACCGGGGCCTACGAGTATTTGCCGAAACCGTTCGACCTGACCGAGCTGCTCAACATCGTCAACCGCGCTCTTTCCGAGCCGCGGCGGCCGAAGATCGATACGCGGGCCGACGAGCCGCCGGAAACGATGCCGCTGGTCGGCCGCTCGGCGGCCATGCAGGACATCTACCGCATGCTGGCGCGCATGATGCAGACCGACCTGACGGTGATGATCTCGGGCGAATCGGGTACCGGCAAGGAACTGGTGGCGCGCGCGCTGCATGAATACGGCCGTCGTCGTGGTGGCCCCTTCGTCGCCATCAACATGGCGGCGATCCCACGCGACCTGATCGAATCGGAACTATTCGGGCACGAGAAGGGCGCCTTTACCGGCGCACAGAACCGCTCCACCGGCCGTTTCGAGCAGGCCGAAGGCGGCACGCTCTTCCTCGACGAGATCGGCGACATGCCGATGGAAGCGCAGACGCGGCTGCTGCGTGTGCTGCAGCAGGGCGAATATACCACGGTCGGCGGCCGCACGCCGATCAAGACCGACGTGCGCATCGTGGCTGCCACCAACAAGGACCTGCGCACGCTGATCAATCAGGGGCTTTTCCGTGAGGACCTGTTC
Source organism: Mesorhizobium sp. M1365 (assembly GCF_040317865.1). Classification (NCBI taxonomy): domain Bacteria; kingdom Pseudomonadati; phylum Pseudomonadota; class Alphaproteobacteria; order Hyphomicrobiales; family Phyllobacteriaceae; genus Mesorhizobium; species Mesorhizobium sp. M1365. The sequence continues at coordinate 22,238 of NZ_JAMYLG010000033.1, read as the reverse complement.
TACCGTTTGAACGTTGTGCCGCTCAGGCTGCCGGCGCTGCGCGAGCGCTCGGAGGACATTCCGGACCTCGTCCGCCACTTCTTCAAGCTCGGCGTCAGTGAAGGCTTGCAGACCAAGCGCATTTCCACCGGCGGCATCGAGCTGATGAAGCGCTACCCATGGCCCGGTAATGTGCGCGAACTCGAAAATCTCATCCGCAGGCTGGCCGCACTGTATTCGCAGGACGAGATCTCCGCGGAGATCATCGAGGCGGAGTTGAAGACCGGCGAAAGGCCTGTCGTTCCAGGTGGCGGCAACCTCATTCCCGACGACCTTTCCATCGGCCAGGCGGTGGAGCATTTCCTGCAACGCTATTTTGCCTCGTTTGCCGGCGACTTGCCCCCTGCCGGGCTCTATCAGCGAATCCTCTCCGAGGTCGAATATCCGCTGGTCCTCGCCTCAATGACCGCGACGCGCGGTAACCAGATCAAGGCTGCGGAATTGCTGGGGCTCAACCGCAACACACTGCGCAAGAAGATTCGCGAACTCGGCGTCAACGTCTACAAATCGTCCAGGCAGGTCTAGACGAATCCCTTTACGAGCGCTTTCCAGGGGATCGATTGCCGAAAGATTTCCGTCTCGGCCACACTTGTTGCATAATCGCCACAATGCGTTGCATACATCCGACGCAATCACTGGCTCTAGACGGCGACATGGCCCTGCACGCACCGACACTGAGCAAATCGCTTTTCAGCAATACGGGCGCGCGAGACGGTCGCCGGCTGCTTGCGCTGCCGGGCGTGATCGCCGTTGCCGGTGCGCTGGTGACGGCGGCGATCTCATTCGCCATTCTGGTCGGCGCGACGCCGATCACGCCCGACGCGAGGACGACGCTGGCGCTGATTGCGCTTAATGCGGCGTTCGTCCTGTTTCTGATCTTGCTGGTCGGCCGCGAGGTGCATCGCATCCTGATGGCACGACGGCATGGCAAGGCTGCGTCGCGCCTGCATGTGCGCATAGTGGCGATGTTTGCGCTAGTCGCCGCCATCCCCGCGATCATGGTGGCGATCATCGCGTCGATCACGCTCGACATCGGCCTCGACCGCTGGTTCGAGATCCGCACCAAGACGATCGTCAATTCGTCATTGTCGATCGCTGACGCCTATGTGCAGGAAAACGCCCGAAATCTTCAGGGCACGACGTTGTCGATGGCTTACGACCTCGACGCTTCGCGCACGCTCTACGGTCTCGATCGCACCGGGTTCCTCGATCTCATGAACAAGGAGGCGGTGGGACGCTCGCTGGCGCACGCAGCACTCATCAAGCCCGATGGTTCCTTCGTTATGAGCGCCAAGACCGACGCGGACTTTGCCATGCCGGAGCCGCCTGAGGGCGCCGTGGCAAGCGCTGCCGACGGCAAGCCGGTGCTGATAGAGCCGCGCACCCGCAACATCATGGGTGCGATCGTCAAGCTGCGCGAGATCGACGGGCTCTATCTCTACACCATCCGCCTCGTCGATCCCGAGGTGATCAAGGCACGGCAGATCGTCAAATCCAACACCGCCGAATATCGCGGTCTCGAAGACAATCGCCGCACCTCGCAAGTGGCTTTCGCGCTTCCCTATCTGTCGCTGACGCTGATCATCATCCTGTCTGCCATCTGGACCGGCATTGCGGTGGCCGACCGCCTAGTGCGGCCGATTCGTCAGCTCATCGGCGCGGCCGATGAGGTCGCCACCGGCAATCTCGACGTAGCCGTGCCTGTCCGCCCCTCCGACGGTGACGTCGCCTCGCTCGGCGACACCTTCAACAAGATGCTGATGGAGCTGAAATCGCAGCGCAACGAGATCCTGTCGGCCAAGGATTTGATCGACGAGCGGCGGCGCTTTTCGGAGGCGGTGCTTGCCGGCGTCACCGCCGGGGTCATCGGCGTCGATCCATATGGCATCGTCACCATCGTCAACCGTTCGGCGGAAACGATGCTGGCCATATCCGCCACGGCAGCGCTTGGGCAGAACCTTTCGGCCGTGCTGCCGCATGTCGGCCGCGTCTTCGAGATCGGCCGCAAGTCGGGCAAGCCGGTCTATCGCGAACAGGTCACCTTCTATCGTGCCGGCACTGAACGGACCTTCAACGTACAGATCACGATCGAAGCCGGCGACGACGGTTCGGAGGATAAATCCTACGTCGTTACAGTCGATGACATTACCGATCTGGTCCAGGCACAGCGTTCCTCCGCATGGGCCGACGTGGCGCGACGCATCGCCCACGAGATCAAGAATCCACTGACGCCGATCCAGCTTTCGGCCGAGCGTATCAAGCGGCGTTACGGCAAAGTCATCACCGAGGACCGTGAGGTTTTCGATCAATGCACCGACACCATCATCCGGCAAGTGGAGGACATCGGCCGCATGGTCGACGAGTTCTCGGCGTTCGCCCGCATGCCGAAACCGGAAATGAAGGCCATCGATCTGCGCGATTCGTTGCGCGAAGCCTCGTTCCTGGTCGAAGTGAGCCGGGCCGACATCACCTTCGAGCGCGTCTTCGGCAATGAGCCGCTCAAAGGCACGTTCGACAGCCGGCTGATGGCGCAGGCTTTCGGCAACGTCATCAAGAATGCTGCCGAAGCCATCGACGGACTTGATGCAGAGGATCGTCCGCACGGCATAATCCGGATTCAAGCCGGGCGTCAGAATGGCGCGATTCGAATCGACGTCATCGACAACGGCAGGGGCTTGCCGCGCGAAAACCGGCAGCGCTTGCTCGAGCCTTATATGACGACACGCGAGAAAGGCACCGGGCTTGGCCTCGCTATCGTCAAGAAGATCGTGGAGGACCATGGCGGGCGACTCGAATTGCACGATGCACCAGCGGACTTCCACGATGGGCGGGGCGCAATGATCAGCATCATCCTGCCGGTTGCCGCCACCGTTCCGATGCGCGGCGAGGGCAAGACGGAACACGAAAAAGAAACTGAAAAGGTCGGTAATGGCGTCTGATATTCTCATCGTCGATGACGAGGAAGACATCCGCGAACTCGTCGCCGGTATCCTGAGCGACGAAGGTCACGAAACACGCACGGCGTTTGACGCCGACAGCGCGCTGGCGGCAGTTGCCGACCGGGCACCCAGGCTGATCTTCCTCGACATTTGGCTGCAGGGCTCGCGGCTCGATGGCCTGGCTTTGCTGGACGAGATCAAGACGATGCACCCGAACCTGCCGGTCGTGATGATCTCGGGCCACGGCAATATCGAAACGGCGGTCTCGGCCATCCGCCGCGGCGCCTATGATTTTATCGAAAAGCCGTTCAAGGCCGACAGGCTGATCCTTATTGCCGAACGGGCGCTTGAAACGTCCAAATTGAGACGCGAGGTTTCGGATCTCAAGCTGCGCAGCGGCGAGACTTTCGACCTTATCGGCATGTCGTCGGCAATGAGCCAATTGCGCCAGACCATCGAGCGCGTCGCGCCGACCAACAGCCGCGTCATGATCATTGGCCCCTCCGGCTCGGGCAAAGAACTGGCGGCGCGCGCCATCCACGCGCTCTCAGCGCGCAAGAGTGCACCGTTTGTGACGCTGAGCGCCGCCAACATCACCCCAGAGCGTATGGAGATCGAGCTGTTCGGCACCGAATCGAACGGCGTCGAACGCAAGGTCGGTGCGCTGGAGGAGGCCCATCGCGGCATTCTCTACATCGATGAAGTGGCCGACATGCCGCGCGAGACGCAAAACAAGATCCTACGCGTGCTGGTCGAACAGCAGTTCGAGCGGGTAGGGGGCACCAAGCGGGTCAAGGTTGACGTGCGCATCGTCTCGTCGACCTCGCAGAACCTGGAAGCCATGATCGCCGACGGCCGTTTCCGTGAGGACCTTTATCATCGCCTGGCCGTGGTTCCGGTCATGGTGCCGGGACTGGCCGAGCGTCGCGAGGACATTCCTTATCTGGTCGACAATTTCATGAAGCAGATCGCTCGCCAGGCCGGCATCAAGCCGCGCCGCATCGGCGACGACGCGCTGGCTGTGCTGCAGGCGCACAACTGGCCGGGCAACGTTCGCCAGTTGCGCAACAATGTCGAGCGGTTGATGATCCTGGCGCGCGGCGACGATGTCGATGCGCCGATCACCGCCGACCTCTTGCCTGCCGAGATCGGCGACGTCATGCCTCGCACTCCAAACAAGTCCGATCAGCACATAATGGCGCTGCCGCTGCGGGAAGCGCGCGAACAATTCGAAAAGGATTATCTGATCGCCCAGATCAACCGTTTTGGCGGCAACATCTCGAAGACGGCAGAGTTTATCGGCATGGAACGCTCTGCATTGCACCGCAAGCTGAAGTCGCTGGGCGTCTGACAGCCAAACCAGTCGTGGCCCACGCAATTATCGGTTACGGCGGTCTTGGAATCGCATAAGAAGGCTGGACTTCTCTCAGGGATTAGCCATGCCGCGCATTGCGTATGTGAACGGGCGCTACGTCGCTCACGCCGAAGCTTCCGTGCATATCGAGGACCGTGGTTATCAATTCGCCGACGGCGTCTACGAGGTCTGCGAGGTGGCACGAGGCTTCATCGTCGACATGCCGCGCCATCTCGCCCGATTGAACCGCTCGCTCACCGAACTCTCGATCGATTGGCCGGTCACGCGCAGCGTGCTGCCGCTCGTCATGCGCGAGGTGGTGCGCCGCAACCGTGTCGTTGACGGCCTGGTCTATGTCCAGGTGACACGCGGTGTCGCCAGCCGCGAGTTTTTCTTCCCGCCAGCGGGCACGAAGCCGTCGCTGGTGGTGACCGCCAGAAAAGCCGATCCTGCAGCTGCCGCGAAGCGGGCCGAGAGCGGGATCCGGATCATCACGGTGCCGGAGAACCGGTGGGATCGGGTCGATATCAAGTCGGTCGGCCTGTTGCCGAACGTGCTGGCCAAGCAGAAAGCCAAGGAAGCCGGCGCTCAGGAGGCCTGGTTCGTCGATGTCGACGGCACCATCAAGGAAGGTGGATCGTCGAACGCCTGGATCATCACCGGGGATGGCGTGCTGGTGACGCGGCCGGCCGAGCACGGCATCCTGCGCGGCATCACCCGTACGACGCTGTTCGACGTGGCCGCCAAGCTCGGCCTGAAGATCGAGGAGCGCGGTTTTTCGGTGGCCGAAGCCAAGGCCGCGCGCGAGGTTTTCATCAGCTCCGCGACCACGATTGCCATGCCGGTGGTGGCGATCGATGGCGCTCCCGTCGCCAACGGCCACCCGGGCTCGATAACAGTTTCATTACGGCAGGCCTTTTTTGACGTTGCGGAAAAAAGTCCAGCCTGATAACCGCACAGATGGAATGAACATCAATATATCTCGTTCTGCTTGTCGTTACTGACGGCAAGATGGTGTTTGCGTGCTTGACATGTGCCGGCTAATTTGGCGCATTGGCCTGCAAACCGAAGGGGATCGGCGAAAGACAAGAACAATGGCGGAACGATCGCAAAATCTTCAGGACCTGTTCCTGAATTCAGTTCGCAAGAGCAAAAATCCACTCACCATCTTTCTCATCAACGGCGTGAAGCTGACCGGCGTGGTCACTTCGTTCGACAATTTCTGCGTTCTGCTGCGTCGCGACGGCCATTCCCAGCTTGTCTACAAGCACGCTATTTCCACGATCATGCCGAGCCAGCCGGTTCAGATGTTCGATGGTGAGGAAAGCCAGGGCGCCTGATTGGCACGTGAGAAAGACGCGGACCGCCGCGTTCGCGGAAAACCAGCACATCAGACCGGGACAGAGGCCAACGGCCCGACCCGGGCGGTGGTAATCGTGCCGGTGCTTACCCGGCAGCCGCGTGGCGACGACGACACCAACCGCCCCCGCCTGACCCGTTCCGCCGAGGCTCGTCGCGACGAGGCCGTCGGCCTCGCCAGCGCCATCGACCTCGACCTGGTCCACACGGCGGTGGTGACCGTCAACGATCCACGCCCGGCGACCTTGCTCGGCAGCGGCAAGGTGGCGGAGTTCGCTGAGATCGTCAAAGAGGGCCACGCGGAAGTGGTCATTGTCGATCATCCGCTGACCCCGGTACAGCAGCGCAACCTCGAAAAAGAGTTGAACGCCAAGGTGCTCGACCGCACCGGGCTGATCCTGGAGATTTTCGGCGAGCGCGCCCGCACCAAGGAAGGCACGCTGCAGGTCGATCTTGCCCATCTCAACTACCAGAAAGGCCGCCTTGTGCGGAGCTGGACCCACCTCGAGCGCCAGCGTGGCGGCGCCGGCTTTCTCGGCGGCCCTGGCGAGACCCAGATCGAGTCGGATCGGCGTGTGCTGCAGGACAAGATCACCAAGCTGAAGCACGAGCTCGAAACTGTGCGCCGCACCCGCGACCTGCACCGCGCCAAGCGCAAGAAGGTGCCATTTCCGGTGGTGGCGATCGTCGGCTACACCAATGCCGGCAAGTCGACTCTGTTCAACCGGCTGACTGGAGCAGGGGTGCTGGCCGAAGACATGCTGTTTGCCACGCTCGACCCGACGCTGCGCCGCGTGCGTCTGCCGCACGGCACGCCGATCATCCTTTCCGATACGGTCGGCTTCATTTCCGACCTGCCAACGCATCTGGTCGCGGCCTTCAGGGCGACGCTGGAGGAAGTGGTCGAGGCAGACCTCGTCATTCATCTGCGCGACATCTCCGATCCCGATACGGCCGCGCAGGCCGAAGATGTCGAGCGCATCCTTGCCGATCTCGGCGTCGATGCCCGCGATAGCAAGCGCGTCATCGAAGTATGGAACAAGATCGACCGGCTCGACGAGGGCAACCGGGCGCGGCTGCTTGCCGACGGTGCTGCCGGCAAGAAGGCACCGCCGATCGCCATATCGGCGGTGACCGGCGAGGGCATCGATGCGCTGAAGGCGATCATCGAGACGATGATGTCGGGCGAACTGGAGACGTTCACCGTCACACTCAAGCCTGACCAACTCGGCGTCGTCGACTGGCTTTACCGCAACGGCGACATCGTCTCGCGTGATGACAATGAGGATGGCAGCGTGACCATCGCGCTCAAGGCCACGCACAGCGCCCGGCAGGAGATCGAAAGCCGATTGCGCCGTCAAAACAATGGGTAGGGGCGTTTACTTCGCGCTTTTTGCCTGCTGCCAGAGCGCTTCCATCTCGTCCAGCGTTGCCTCTTCAAGGCTGTTTCCCGACGCTTGCAGCGTCCGCTCGACATAGTGGAAGCGCGACCGAAATTTTTCGTTGGTGCCGCTGAGTGCCGCTTCGGAATCAATTTTGAGGTGCCGGCCGAGATTGACGACCGCAAACAGCATGTCGCCGAACTCATCCTTGATCGGCGCGCTGTCGCCTTTGGCCAGCGCTTCGCGCAATTCGCCAATCTCCTCCTCGATCTTATCGAGGATCGGTGCCGCCTCGCTCCAGTCGAAGCCGACGCGGGCGGCCTTTTCCTGCAGCTTGAGCGCCCGGGTCAGCGCGGGCAGGGCGACCGGCACGCTGTCGAGAAAGCCCTTGCCATGGTCTTCCGGGTCGAGCCCACGGGCGAGGCGCGCACTGCGCTTCTCCGCCTTTTCCTCTGCCTTGATCTTTTCCCACATGCCCTTGGCCATGCTGGCGCTGCGCGCCTTGTCGTCGCCGAAGACATGGGGGTGGCGGCGGATCATTTTTGTGGTGATGGCCAGGACCACATCGCCGAATGAAAATTCGCCGGCCTCCTCGGCCATTTGCGCGTGGTAGACCACTTGCAGCAGGAGATCGCCGAGTTCATCCCGCAGATCGTCCAGATCGCCACGCGCAATGGCGTCCGCCACTTCGTAGGCTTCCTCGATCGTGTACGGCGCGATTGTCGAAAAGTCCTGCTCGATATCCCACGGGCAGCCGGTTTCCGGCGCCCGCAGCGCTGCCATGATCTCGATCAGTCGGGAAATGTCTTTCGAGGGTTTCATCTGGGAAACGCTATCCTGTACACGGCTGTGCGGCCAACGGCTTCAGCCGGTGAGGGCGCCTTGTCCACAGACGGGCCGCCAGACCATGATACGAAAGTGGAAGCCGGTTTCCGGAAGATCCTAGTTAGCAAAAGCATCAGTCGAGCACGGAGACTATCGCCTTGGCGAGCGCATCCATGCCGTCCTCGGGCAGGCCGGCAACGTTGATGCGGCTGTCGCCGACCATATAGATGGCATGCTCGGCGCGCAGCCGCTCGACTTGCGCTTCCGACAGGCCAAGCCGGGAAAACATGCCGCGATGGCTGGCGACGAAATCGAAACGGTCGGAGTTGGACTGCCGCCGCAGCGCCTCGGCGAACTGGACGCGCAGCCGCAGCATGCGCAGCCGCATCTCTTCAAGCTCTGCCTCCCAGTCGGAACGCAATGCGGGGTCTTCAAGCACGATGCGCACCGCCGCCGCGCCGTGGTCCGGCGGCATCGAATACATTGCGCGCGCCGCCGACAGCATCTGGCCCATCGCCAAATCCGCCTGCGCGCCACCTTTCGCCATGATCAGCGCTGCACCGACTCGGTCGCGATAGACGGCAAAGTTCTTCGAGCAGCTGGAGGCAACGACCATTTCCGGAACTTTTGCCGCCAGAAGGCGCAAGCCGGCGGCATCCGCATCAAGTCCCTCGCCAAAGCCCTGATAGGCGATGTCGACAAAGGGCAGCAGGCCGCGCTCAACGACAAGATCGGCAATGGCAGCCCATTGCGAGATGTCTAGATTGGCGCCTGTCGGGTTATGGCAGCAGCCATGCAACAATACGACGTCGCCAGGATTCGCGGTTCTCAATGCATTCAGCATGTCGTCGAAGCGAACCGCACCAGAAGCAGCGTCGAAATAGGGATATTCGCGTATCTGCAGGCCAGCGGCGCGCATCACCGGCATGTGGTTCGGCCATGTCGGATCCGACAGCCAGACCATCGCGTCGGTGCGGGTCCTTTTCAGCAGCTCTGCCACCAGCCGCAGCGCGCCGGAGCCGCCTGGCGCCTGCGCCGCACGAATGCGCGTCATGTCGGCGGCTGGGCCGAACACCAACTTGGCCATCGCCGCGTTGAAGGCGGTATCGCCGGCAAGGCCGAGATAGGTCTTGGTATCCTGGCCCTGCAACAGCCGCTTTTCGGCTTCGCGCACCGCGCGCATCACCGGCGTCTTGCCGTCGCGATCCTTATAGACGCCGACCCCAAGATCGACCTTGTCGGGACGCGGGTCGGCGCGATAGAGGCCGATCAAGGCCAGGATCTTGTCGGCAGGCGCGGGCTGGAGATTTTCGAACATCGATAAGGTTCCGTTGGCGGCGGAGTGATACGCAAACCGGCCGTGCTTTGCCAGCAGTTTCATATGCGCCAACTCGGCGCCGGTTTGCCTCGAAGGCGGCCGATACTATCTGGCGGGCGAGAGCGGGCCCGATATCTCCCAGGACGAGAACGCGGCGAGCCGTAAGAAAATTTCGGGGAGAGCGGGATTAACATCCCGACCTGCTCCGTAAACAGGACATGAAACGGCCGATGCCACGCTTCGATATTCTGGGACAGCTCGGTTCGCTGCGCCGCTATGCACGCTCGCTGACGCGCGACAGCGCCGATGCAGAGGATCTGGTGCATGATGCGCTGGTGCGTGCCTATGAGCGACGCGGCAGCTTCCGCTCCGGCGGAAATCTTCGCGTATGGCTGCTGTCGATCGTCCATAATGCATTCATCGACGGTCTGCGGTCCCGCAAATCCGAAGCAATGCGCATCGAACAGGCCGGCTATCTCGCCGAGGCGAATGTCCCGGCGCCGCAGGAACATTCGGTCCGTCTGGCGCAGGTGCGCGAAGCGTTTTTCGAATTGCCGGAGGAGCAGCGTTCGGCGTTGCATCTCGTCGCCATCGAGGGGCTTAGCTACAGCCAGGCCGCTGAGGTGAGTGGCGTGCCGCTTGGCACGCTGATGTCGCGCATCGGCAGGGCGCGTGCGGCCCTGCGCGAGATGGAGGACGCGGTGCCGGCACGCGCGAAAGGCCATCTGAAGATCGTCGGAGGTGGATCATGAACCAACTGCGCGATCCCGTCACCGACACTGATCTCGACGCCTATGTCGACGATCAGCTGGACGTGACTCGTCGCATCGAGGTCGAGGCGTTCCTTTCGGCCCGCCCGGACGCGGCCGCGCGGGTGATGTCCGACTTACGGATGCGTGACGAATTGCGCGTGGCGCTTGCCGGATCGAAAGGCATGGCGCGGCCCGCGACGGCCGATGCTGCACGGCGGCTGGAGCGGGGATTGGCGCGCGGCCGCGTCCTTGGTGCTTTGCAGCGAGCTGCGGCAGTTGCTGTCTTCGTCGCTGCCGGCTGGCTTGCGAACGGGCTCATCGGACCGATATCGGTGACGGAAGTCGTCGCTTCGACCCATCCGCCGGCCTATGTGGAGGATGCGGTCCGGGCGCACCGCACGACGCTCGTGCGCGAGGCGATGTCGTCGCAACCCGAAGCACCCGGCTACAATGCCGACGAAATCCGCGCCGCGACGGCGATCGTGATGCCATCGCTGCCACCGGACTGGACGGTCCGTGACGTGCAGATCTATCCATCGCAATTCGGACCGAGCGTCGAGATGGCTGTCGAGACGAAAGAGATGGGGCTGGTCTCGTTGTTCGCGATCAGGCCCGGAACATTCGACGTCGTCAAGCCGACCGTCGTTCCCTCGGGCGAAGTTTCCTCGGCTTATTTCCAGATCGGCGAGGTCGCCTACGCGGTCGTCGGACGCAGCGATGTCGGCGGTCTCGATCGCACGGCCGAAGCCCTCGCCAAAACGCTTTACTGATCGACCTGCAAGAAGGAGAACCACATGAACAATCTCGGATATATCGGGGCCGGAGCCCGAGCCGGAGCCGTCTACGATGAAGGCCTGCGCCGGCACATGCTGCGCGTCTATAACTATATGGGCCTTGGCCTCGTCGTTACGGGCGTGATCGCGTTCGTGGTGGCTTCCACGCCCGCTCTTTACGTGCCGATCTTCTCCACACCGCTGAAATGGGTGGTGATGCTGGCCCCGCTGGCCTTTGTGCTCTTGTTCTCGTTTCGGATGCAGGCGATGTCGGCAGCCGGCGCCCAGGCGATGTTCTGGGCATTCTGCGCGGTCATGGGCCTGTCGCTGGCTTCCGTGTTCCTGGTCTTTACCGGCACCAGCATCGCACGCACCTTCTTCATCGCCGCCACCATGTTCGGCGCGACCAGCCTTTACGGGTACACGACCAAACGCGACCTGACGCAGTTTTCGTCGTTCCTGATCATGGGCCTGATAGGCGTGGTGATCGCCAGCATCGTCAATATCTTCCTGGGCTCGACCGCGCTCCAATTCGCGATCTCTGTGATCGGCATCGCCGTCTTCATCGGCCTCACCGCCTGGGATACCCAGACGATCAAAGAGCAGTATGCGGAAAACTTCGGCGCGGAATCACAGCAGAAACTCGCTGTCTTCGGTGCATTCTCGCTCTATCTGAACTTCATCAACATCTTCCAACTGCTGTTGAACTTCACCGGCGAGCGCGAATAGCCGGCGTTGAACCAAGACCGGAGTTGGACATCATGGACAGAAACGATCAGCAAGCGATCGGACAGCTCTTCGAGAAGTTGGCAAGCGCCGAGCGCCAGGCGCCCCGGCGCGATGCCGAAGCAGAGCGCTTCATCCAGGACCAGATCACCCAGCAGCCTGGGGCGCCATATTACATGGCCCAGACGATCGTGGTGCAGGAGCAGGCCCTGAACGCAGCTCAGGCGCGCATAGAAGAACTGGAGGAGCAGGCGCGGCAGCCGGCCGGCGGTGGACCGCTCAGCGGCTTCTTCGGCCGCAGCGGCGGCAGGCGCTCAGGCTCGGTGCCGCGGGTAGGGCGCACCGCCTCCGTTGCAACTGAAGGGCCGCAGGACACGCCACAGCGGGCAGGCGGCGGTTTTCTTGCCGGCGCCGCGCAGACCGCGATGGGCGTGGCGGGCGGCGTGCTGCTCGGCAACGCGATCGCCGGCGTGTTTGGCGGCAGCGAAGCGAAGGCAGCTGAACAGCCGACGCCGCAGCCGGACGAAGCCGATCAGGCAGGCGATGCCAGCTCCGACAATGGCGGTGACTTCGGTGATATGGAGTTCTGATGAGCGACCCAGACTGTGCCTGTACCGGCGCTGGGGACGATTGCGGGTAAGCATAGGCGAGATGGCGAGGGCAACATCCGGGAAGCGAGCCCTCGCCGGCGGCTAATAACCCAGGCGCTTCAGTTCAGCCTTGACCGCTGCGATCGTCTTGAAGCGGAAGTGCTTCGTTGTGCCGTCGCGCCAATGGCAGTCGCATGTGGCGTCGAACTTCCGGCTCGCTTTCAATTGAGTCAGCGCCTTCTGGCCTGGCTTGGGGCCATCGAAGATGCGAACTTCGTAGAGCGTCCCTTCGACATCGTAGTGCATCTGAGCCCAGGAAAGTATCACGATCAGTTCCTTTGCCGGGTCGTGGTCGGCGTTGGCGAGGCCGAGCGCGATGTCCGGTGTGTCGCCCTCTTGTTCACCGAGCGTGACCTGGATTGCGCGATATCTGTTGTCAGCTAGCCGTTGCAGCGCGACGAGCGGGCGTTCCGGATAGTCCTCGGCGGTCTGGTAATCGACGAAGAGTGTCTGGAGGCCGTTCCAGCTCACGGCTGTGGTGTGCGGATCAGCATTGTCGGCGAACCCAACAACACGTTTGGCGAAAGCCAGGTCGTTCTCGCCTGGCGTACGACTGACATCCTGAGCTCGCGCATCGGTGAGCGCGCAGGCGAGGGTGAGGGCAAGACCTGCAAGCAGCGGAAGCGTCTTCATGATTCGCAATCCTAGCATGCCCGTTGCCCCACAGCGCTGTTGCGAACGTCTACGAGTGACCGGCCTGATCTCGCCGCCATCGGATGCTATAGGCGTAGTCGCATAAGATAGATTATGGAACTGGCATGGCCGATTGGATGTGACGTGAAGCTAGCACCTCGCGAGATCCAACTCGGGAACCCAGGCCATAAAATCTTGGTCTTTCACGCTGATTCGTAAGGGATTTCGATCGTCATGCCGTCATAAGCAGGCTCGACGTTGGCCGGCGTCTCGGCCATTACCGTAGCGTAGTCGAGTGGCACATGCATATGCGTCAGCACCGCGTTCTTCGGCGCCAGCCTTTCGATCCAGCCAAGCGCCTGGCCAAGCGACAGATGGCTCGGATGGACGGTGTATTGCAGCGCGTCGATGACCAGCATGTCCAGCCCGCGCAAACGCTTGGCGGTCGCCTCCGGAAAGTCGCTGACGTCAGGGCAATAGGCCAGCCCACCGATGCGGAAACCCAGCGAGGTGATGTCGCCATGGAGCTGCAGCAGCGGTTCGAGGGTGAGGGCGCCGCCCTCGCCTGCGATCACCACCGGCCTGTGGTGGTCGATGATATGGGCGTTGACGATCGGCGGATACGAACTGCCTTTCGGTGTTTCGAAACAGTAGCGGAACGCCTCGCGTAGGCGCAGCATGGTAGCCTGATCCGCATGGATGTCGATCCGGTGGCGCTGCTCGAGCACGAAGCCGCGCAAATCGTCGATGCCGTGGATATGGTCGGCATGCGGATGTGTATAGACCACCGCATCGATGCGCTTGACCGATGCCAGCAGCATCTGCTCGCGGAAATCCGGGCCGGTGTCGATGACGACCGTGGTCCGGGCGCCACTCGCCGCGATCCGCTCGACGAGCGCTGCGGTGCGCGTGCGCCGGTTCCGGGGGTTCGCGGGATCGCAATTGCCCCAGTCGCCGGTGATGCGTGGCGTGCCCGGCGATGAGCCGCAGCCGAGGACGGTAAGACGTAGCCGGTCGCTCATGCGTCAGGCGCCCGGCGCGCTCGGGCGCGGCATTTTCCTGAACAGCCGGAAGAAATTATCCGTGGTGATATTAGCGATCTCGGCCTCGCTGAAGCCGATCGTCTCCGCCAGCACCTTGGCTGCATACGCGACATAGGCGGGCTCATTACGCTTGCCGCGAAACGGGATCGGCGCAAGGTATGGCGCGTCGGTTTCGACCAGCAGACGGTCGCGCGGCACATCGGCGGCGACGGCGCGCAGCTCGGCGGAGTTCTTGAAGGTCAGGATACCGGAAAACGAGACGTAGCCGCCGAGCGCCACGCCGATCTCGGCCAGCCGACGCCCCGACGAAAAACAGTGCAGGATGAAGGGGAAGGCGCCCTTCCCCGTTTCTTCTTCGAGGATATCAGCCATGTCGTCGTCGGCGTCGCGCGAATGGATGACCAGCGGCAGACCGGTCACGCGCGCCGCGGCGATATGGGTGCGAAAGCCCTGCGCCTGTGCGTCGCGCGGCGCATGATCGTAGAAATAGTCGAGCCCGGCCTCGCCGATCGCCACCACTTTGCGATGAGCAGAGAGCCGCACCAGATCATCGACAGTGACGTCAAGCTCTTCGGCCGCATTATGCGGATGGGTGCCGACCGAGCAATAGACATCATCGAAAGTCTCTGCAATCTCAAGCACTTGGTTAAATCGCTTCACCCTCGTCGAGATCGTCACCATTCGGCCGATGCCGGCCGCTAGGGCGCGGGCGACGATGGCCGCCCGCTCTTCGGCGAAATCCGGAAAGTCGAGATGGCAGTGACTGTCGACCAGCATCAGGCGTTCGCGTCCTGCTTTTCGTAACGCGGAAAGACCGCCTCCGGCGCGGGCAATGCCGTGCCAGGCACCAGCGCATAGTCGGCGTGGACATGCGCAAAGTCACGGTTGTCTGCCGGCACCGCCAGCAGGTCGAGCAGCTTAGCAGCCGACCCCGGAACAAAGGGCTGGCAGAGCAGCGTCACGCGCCGGACGACTTCGATCGTCGTCCACAGAACTGTCTTCATACGCTCTGGATCGCTTTTGCTTAGCGCCCAGGGTTGCTGAGAGGCGAAATAGCGGTCAGCTTCGGCCACCACTCCGAAGATCGCCGCCAGCGCCAAATGGATGCCCTGATCCGCCATCGCCTTTCGCGCGACGGCGAGTGCCCCCACCGCTTGGTCGAGGATGGCGCTGTCGGCTTCGGTCAGTTCGCCGCGCTTTGGCACCGCGCCGCTGCAGTTCTTGGCGACCATCTTCAGCGAGCGCTGCGCCAGATTGCCGAGGCCATTGGCAAGGTCGGCATTGGTGCGGTTGACGATCGCATCATGGCTGTAGCTGCCGTCCTGGCCGAACGGCACTTCGCGCATGAAGAAATAGCGCACTTGGTCGAGGCCGTAGTGCTCGATCATCGCGAACGGGTCGACGACATTGCCGACCGACTTCGACATCTTCTCGCCACGGTTGAACAGAAAACCATGCGCAAACACGCGCTTCGGCAATTCGATGCCGGCCGACATCAGGAATGCCGGCCAGTAGACCGCGTGGAAGCGGATGATATCCTTGCCGATGACGTGGACGTTCGCCGGCCAGAAAGACCATCTCTCATTGGTCGGATCCGGATAACCGGCGGCGGTGATGTAATTGGTTAGGGCATCGACCCAGACATACATCACATGCTTCTCATCGCCGGGCACCGGCACGCCCCATTTGAATGTGGTGCGCGAGATCGACAGATCCTTCAGGCCGGATTTGACAAAGCTGATGATTTCATTGCGCCGCTCCGCCGGTCCGACGAACTCGGGGCTGTTCTCATAGAGCGCGAGCAGTCTGTCCTGATAGGCGGAAAGGCGGAAGAAATAGCTCTCTTCCTCGGTCCATTCGACAGGCGAGCCGAGCGGTTCGCGGCGCACGCCGTCGTCACCGACCTTGGTTTCGGCCTCGTCGAAATAGGCTTCCTGCCGCACCGAATACCAGCCACTGTAGCGGTCGAGGTAGATGTCGCCATTCTCAGCCATGCGCGTCCAGATCGCCTGGCAGGCCTTGTAATGACGCTCTTCGGTGGTGCGGATGAAAACGTCGTTCGAGCAACCGGTCGCTTCGAGCATCGAGCGGAAGATCGCCGAGTTGCGATCGGCAAGCGCTTTCGGCGTCAGGCCTTCGGCGTCCGCCGTCTGCTGCATCTTCAAACCGTGCTCGTCGGTTCCCGAGACGAAGAAGACGTCCTTGCCATCGAGCCGCTGGAAGCGGGCCAGCGTGTCGCTGGCGATGACATTGTAGGCATGGCCGATATGCGGCTTGCCGTTCGGATAGAAAATCGGCGTCGTGACGTAGTATTTTTCGCGTGCCATGGATGAGCCGTCATGAATGTCTGAATGAAAGATGTCGCGGTGAGATATCGCATCGAAACGGCAATTGCCATCCGACGCCAATGTGGTGGCTTCGAAGTTCCTGCGATTGATTGGGAATCAATACTCAGGGGCTTCAAAAGCCACGCCAGCGGCCGTCACATTCGCATTGCAGAATTCAGGCGGTCGATCATGGTCAGGGCGTGCTGCTTTTTGTCGAGGTTGTAGGTCTCGGTTTCAGATATAGCGTTCAAAGCCGCGTGCCAAGTATCCGACAGCGTTTTGGCTCGCGCGAGATCGCCGGCGAGCGCGGCCTGGCTGGCGCCGGCCGACAGCAGATCAAGCGCACGGCGATTGAATATCTCGAACGGGATCGCCTGGTCGCGGCCGGCGACCGCCTCGGCAAGACGGTAGGCCGCCGCGACATCTAACTTCTTGGACATCACCAGAGCGTCGAGGGTGGCGGCGATTTCGAGCCCGCCATACTGCGTCAACAGGATCGCATTGCGCGCGCTGCCCCCTGACCGCTCCGCCAGCGCCGCGCGCGCCGCAGGATTCTCCGGTGGCGGCGGCTCGATGCCCTCCAGAACCGTCATCAAGCTCTCGGCATCGAGCGGCGCCAACCGCACCATCTGGCAGCGCGACCTGATCGTCGGCAGCAGACTGCCCGGCGCATGGACGATGAGGATGAACAAGGTGCGCGCGGGTGGCTCTTCAAGATTCTTCAGCAAGGCATTGGCAGCATTGGTGTTCATGTCGTCGGCGGGATCGACGATAACCACCCGGTAGCTGCCGTCGTGCGAGGTCAGCGACAGAAAACGGCTGACCTTGCGGATTTCGTCGACCGTGACCACTGTCTTGAAGCTCTTGGTCTTGTCGTTCACCGGGCGTGTAAGATGCAGCACCGAAGGATGCGCGCCGGCGGCGATCTGTCGAAACAGCGACGAAGCCGGATCTGGAACGGCAAGGCTTTCCGGCGCCTGCTCGAAGGCCGGGTGCTTCAACAGATGATGCGCCAGGTGAAAGGCCAGCGTCGCCTTGCCGATGCCAACCGGTCCGGCAAAGATCAGTGCGTGCGGCAGCTTTCCCGAGCGGTAAGCGGTGGCGAGCATGTTGGCCGCCTGCAGGTGACCGACAAGACGCGGCGTCTCGGATGGCTCGGGCACCCCGTCCAGCGTGTCGTGCTGTTCGGGCGCGATGCGTTCGAAAATCATGCTGGCGCCGCCTGCTTTCTTTGCGCCGGCATCATCCTCTCGAGAGCCGCGAAGACCGCGGCGGTAACGACATCCTCCACCGCATCTAGGTCGGCTGAGGCATCGACGACAACGCAGCGTTCGGGTTCAGCTGAGGCGATCGCGAGAAACGCCTCGCGCCGGCGTTGGTGGATGGCCAATGTTTCTTTCTCGAAGCGGTCCGGTCCGTCACTGCTGCCCCGCCGGGCGGTAGCGCGCCTCAGGCCCTCGGCGGGGTCGATGTCGAAGATCAGTGTCATGTCCGGCACCATGCCGTTGATGGCGACCTTCTCCAATGCG
This sequence comes from Mesorhizobium sp. M1365, assembly GCF_040317865.1. Taxonomy (NCBI): domain Bacteria; kingdom Pseudomonadati; phylum Pseudomonadota; class Alphaproteobacteria; order Hyphomicrobiales; family Phyllobacteriaceae; genus Mesorhizobium; species Mesorhizobium sp. M1365. Next base: position 4,589 of record NZ_JAMYLG010000033.1, on the reverse strand, counting down.
TCCATGAATGCCGGGTCGAGGCCGCCGGTGACGCCCTGGTAGACGCGCGAGGAATCCATGAAACGATCGCAAAGTACGACCGAACCGCGCTCGACTGCCGGCCGGATGACCTGTTCGACATGGTCGGAACGCGCAGCGGCGAAAAGCAGAGCTTCCATCTTGGGGCCGAACGGCTCGGCTGCGCCTGAAAGCAGGACATGCCTGACCGCCTCCGCGCCCGGCGAGCCACCCGGCTCACGTGTCACCAGCACATCGTATTTCTTGGCGCGCATCTTCTTTGCCAGCCGCTCGATCTGCGTCGACTTGCCTGCTCCTTCGCCGCCTTCAAAAGTGATGAAAAATCCGCGCGCCAAAGCCTTTGTCCATACTTCGGGGACCGTATAGTCCCGGCGGGAAAAAAGGTCCACCGCGACGGTGCTAACGCAGCCAGCCGACGGCCAGTTCCTTGGCGGCGTCGAGCGCGCGCTGCGGCAGCGAACCGACACCGATCGACTCGGCGGCAAACAGCGGCGTCTCCTGGCTCAGCGTATCGCCGATCCAGACGCGCAGCGTACCCACCGGCTGCCCCTCCTCCACCGGCGCTGCCACCGGTCCGTCATAGACGATCCTGGCGGTGAGCTTGTCTCGGTTGGTGATCGGCAGGAAGATCTGCACCGGTCCTTTTGCCTTTAACGCGACACCGGACTTGGCACCGCCAAAGACCTGGGCTTCGCCAACCACTTCGTCCTTGGCGAATACTTCAGTCTTCTCGAAGGAGCGAACGCCCCAGTCGAGCAGCTTTCGCGCTTCCTCAGCCCGCTCACGGTCGTTAGCCAGGCCGCTCATCGCCGCGATCACCCTTGTGCCGTTGTGGCTGACCGAGCCGACAATGCCGAACCCGGATTGCTCGCTGGCACCGACCGCGAGCCCGTCGGCGCCTATGTCCATGGCCAGTAGCGGATTGCGGTTCCTCTGGGAAATCTTGTTCCAGGTAAAATCCTTCTGGCCGTAATAGCGGTAGAGATCCGGGTAGTTGCGCCAGATATGCAGCGCCAGAAGCGCGAGTTCGCGAACGCTCGTTTGCTGCCCATCGGCCGGCAGACCGGTGGAATTGACGAAAGTCGATTTCTGCAAGCCGATCTGGCGGGCACGCCCGGTCATCTGCGCCGCGAAGTTTGCTTCGGACCCGGCCATCCCTTCAGCGATGACGATACAGCCGTCATTGGCCGCCTGCACGGTCACGCCCTGGATCAGGTCTTCCAGCCGGATCGTCGACTTGAGCTTGGCGAACATGGTCGATGTCCCCGAAGGAGCGCCGCCTTTGCGCCAGGCGTTCTCGCTCACCACGAAGGTGTCATCGAGCGTCATGCGCCCTGATTTGATGGCGTCGAAAGCCACTTCCATCGTCATCAGCTTGGCCAGCGAGGCCGGCGGGATCAACCTGTCGGCGTCCTTGGAAAACAGCACGGTTCCGGTTTCGGCATCGATCATGAAGGCCTGGGCGGCCTTGGTCTCGAAAAGCTGAGCTGAGGCCTGCGCAAGCGAGAGCAGCAGCAGGCCGAGCGCCACAAGCCCGGTGAAAGGGTGAAAAGATTTCATCAGGTTCGACCAGTGAGCCGGCGCTTTTGCAAGTTGGCAGAAGCTATCAGGCTTTTGCCTGGCGGATCAATCGCGCGCGAAAAAACCAGGCAGCCCCAAGCTCAGTTGCGTACAGCAAGCGCATCCGGCGCACCATGCGACCACGCTGCCTGCAGCATCTCGTCCAGGCTGCCACGACCGTCGGCAAAGAGGTTGACCGAGTACCAGTCCTTGCCTTCAAGTTCCGAGCGCTGGATTTCGGTCTTGCCGAAGCTGGAAAGCTGGGCCGCCACACGCTCCGCTTCGGCGGCATTCTCGAATGAACCCGCCGCGACATAGGCGGTGGGCGACCCGGCCGGAGGGGCTTGCCGCTTCCACGGGTGAAGAAGCTCGGCGGACGACATGCCGGTGCGATCCAGCCCGGCAAACGCGTTAGAGGCGCGCTGCACGCGCTCGTCGGCGTAAGACAGCGACGCCATGGTGAACGGCGATTGCGCCGGCAGGTTGATCTCCGGACGCTCCGGCACGATCGGGCCGAAATCGGGCAGTACAATGTCTCCCGAAGCAGATGCTTGCACCGCCATGACAGGCCGTGCATCGGATCCCTGCCCGGAATTCGTCAGCTGACCGGGGAACGGCACGGCAGCAGCGCTCACCGGCAGGGTTGGCGACGGCCCATTCATCGCGACCATGACGCCGCTGGGCAGACCGTCCGACGGATCCGGCGCCCTGTTGCCTGGACGATACGAAGCCACCAGATACTGCCCGTCATTGCCTTCGAGCGGCGCACGGCCGACATATTCAACCTTCACCTCGGCCGTACCGACATTGGCATAATCGAGCATTTCAGCAGCGCGCTTCGACACATCGATGATGCGTCCATCATGATAGGGCCCGCGGTCGTTGACGCGCACGATCACCGAGCTGCCGGTCTTCATGTTGGTGACCCGCGCATAGCTCGGCAGCGGCATGGTCGGATGCGCCGCCGTCAGATCTGCCATGTCGTAGACTTCGCCGTTGGCCGTCAACCGGCCGTGGAAGGCCTCACCGTACCAGGATGCGAGGCCAACCTTGGCGTAACGTTTGTCTTCCTTCGGATAATACCACTTGCCGCGCACCTGATAGGGCTTGCCGAGCTGGTCGCGTCCGCGAGACGTCTTGAACATGACGCGCGGGCTGGCTTTCACGCCGTATTCGGCTTCGGAAAAATATTCCTTGGAGCGAGGTTTCTTGTTGACCATCGCCCTTTGCTGCGGCCCGGCACATGCTGCAAGAAAGGCTGCCGACAAGGCAAACAGCGCGAAAGCGGAAGCGCGACGAAGACGCGGGCGCGCCGTGGTCTGCATATTTTGATTGTCCCCTATAGCATCGACGAAGGCACCGCAGCATGAACGTCAGCGATGCCAAAGCACCCACTCCAGAAACGCCGGCGACGCCCTACCCCAATCCTTTTTGTGCGCAGGAATTGTTTATCACCGTATTAACCGATTGTGGTCGGAACCGGGCGAGATTGTGGCATGGACCGCTTCGCTGATCGGCATGAAAATCATCGCTTATCGATCAGAAACGCTCGTTGGTGGCGCACTTTGCCCCTGGCTTGGCGTATCTGCGAGCGCAGATTCAGGGACCGAAGATCACAAGTTCGGTGAACGTCAGATCTCCAGGTGCGGGTGGTCTGGGACCTTTGAAGTATTTCAGCCCCTTGTTGGGGCGGTACCATCCCACCAAGCCTGGAATCCGCTCCTTGGCGTCGACAAAGCAAACCAGGATTCCGCTTCGCAAGAGAAAGCGCCCCATCGCGCCGGCGCAGCGGCTCAAATCCGCAAGCGAGCGGCAATAGATGACTTGGTGGCATCGGATAACACCGTGCAACATTCGGCGCGGCATCAACACCAGGGGGAACGCTGCTCCGTCGCAAATGCAGATCAACGACAGGCAGCCCAGCGCGGCGTGTTCCGACAGTATGTATCTCTCACTCTCGGGCAGCATCGCCAATTCCGGGAGATCGGGACGCACTTCGACCACGCGACATGACCGCTGCGCCGAACTTAAAGCCGGCAAGAAGGTAAATTGTCCGCTGGAGAAGAGCCGAAAGCCGAGCGCCCGGTTGGCTTTCAATGTCGCTTGTGCAGGCGAAATGTTCGTGTAGGTCACGTCCTTCCGCTTGAGAACCGCCGCAACCAACATGGCGCCATAGGGACGGAAATCTGCATCGACTGACCAGCTTGAAAGATTGCAGCGAATTTCCTCGCTCTCCGACCCGTGATAGCGAGCATAAAGGGTGAGCACGACGCCGACGATCCGACCGGCATGCTCCAAAGCAAAGCCATATTGTGGGAACTCGGCAACCACAGGCCGCTGCGACAAGCGGGTCAGAGCGTGTATCCAGTAACTCCGATTACGCGCCGGAAAGCCCCTGCACAGGCAATCAACCACTCCCTCCCAGTCGGTTTCGCGGACTGGTCTACAGCGAAGACCGGGCGGGAGAGCGCCAAGTACGGCCAAAATCAACTCCAGAATATGATTTACTTACATGTGCCTAATGCGCTCCACATATCAGCGCTCAACGATTAATAGTCCGTGCGGGTTTTAAAAACGATTTTCCACACTCAGCACAAACACAGCTCGCCATGACGCTGCTCACCGCCCTGGATCGCGCCGAAAGGTGCGGCCGCCACGGTTGACTTGGCGCTGAATGCGGCTTTACAGGAATGGAGCGCGAACCGGTCGGGGAACGTCCTGGTGCCTATCCGGTACCGACAGCTCGAACCCGCTCCTCTCGCGATATCCTAAGTGATTGAAAAATCACCTTGGAGGGATGGCCGAGCGGTTTAAGGCACCGGTCTTGAAAACCGGCGTGGGTGCAAGCCCACCGTGGGTTCGAATCCCACTCCCTCCGCCATATCCGTCCATGTCCAACCCGGAGACATGGGTAACAGATTGTACTTAAGACATGGGTGACAACCTCGTGCCGAACGGGTTGTCGATGGTCTGCAAGGTCCTCTGTTCCAAGTCGATATACCCGAGATCGT